>NZ_JAUOQN010000017.1:0-84827 GCF_030547555.1 Salipiger sp. 1_MG-2023
GTGACCGAGGCTGTAGGATAAGTGTGTCCGGGGGAAGGGGCAGCTTGGCCATCAGCGGCTTTGTGCAACAGAGCCACTTCGAGATCTCAGCTCGAAACCGTCGCCAGCTTTTCGAGACGGGCAGCCCCATGACCGACATCTATAAGCGGCGAAAGCTGGGACCGATCCTCGAAGTTGCGCGGGTGCTTGACGAGGAGTGGTGGCCATCGATACAGCCTTTTACCAACGTAGATCTTCGTTCTGACGCCGATCGACTGAAGCTAACTGATGCAACGGAGTAAGATTTGTGCTTGAATTCAATAAGCATCAGTCAAAGGTGATGCGCGTGCACGACGTGCAGATCACCCGCGAGTCGCCCAACTACCGGATCGGCTGAGCCCATGACCCCCGCAGCACGGATACAGGCGGCGATCGAGATTCTGGACCGCATCGCTTCGGGCGCGGCCGCTGAGCAGGCCTTGCTCGGCTGGTCGCGCGGGGCCCGCTATGCCGGGTCCAAGGACCGCGCCGCGGTGCGCGATCACGTCTTTGACGTGCTGCGGCGCTGGCGTTCGACGGCGGCGCAAGGCGGGGCCGACACCGGGCGGGGGCGGATGTTGGGTTTGCTGCGGCAATCCGGGATCGACCCGGACAGCCTGTTCACCGGCGAGGGCCATGCGCCAGAGCCGCTGAGCGACGCCGAACACGCCGCCGGACGCGCGCCCGAAGGGGCCGAGGCGCTGGACCTGCCGGACTGGCTCGCCGATGTCTGGACCCAAAGTCTTGGCGATGCGGCGGAACCCTCGGCTCTGGCGCTGAGGCAGCGCGCACCGGTGTATCTGCGGGTCAATACCGCGAAGCTTTCGGTGCCCGAGGCGCAGGCGCTGCTGGCCGCTGAAGGCATCAAGAGCGTGGCGCATCCGCTGGCGCAGACCGCGCTTCAGGTGACGGGCGGCGCGCGCGGCGTCGCGCGATCAAAGGCTTATCTCGATGGGCTGGTCGAATTGCAGGACGTGGCCAGCCAGGCCATCGCGCTTGCGCTACCGCTTGAGCCCGGCTCGCGGGTGCTGGATTATTGCGCGGGCGGTGGCGGCAAGGCGCTGGCGATGGCGGCGCGCAGTGGCGGGGCGGTCGATGCGCATGACGCCGATCCGGCCCGAATGAAGGATCTGCCCGCCCGGGCCCAGCGTGCCGGGGCACAGATCCGGGTGGTTGCCAAGCCGCAGGGCCGCTATGATGTCGTGCTCTGCGACGTGCCCTGTTCCGGGGCGGGTGCATGGCGGCGCGCGCCCGAAGGCAAGTGGCGCCTGACCGCCGAGCGTCTGCGCGAGCTGACCGACATCCAGTCCGATATTCTGCAGCGGGCCGCGCCGCTTGTCGCAGCTGGCGGCACGCTCGCTTATGCAACCTGCTCGATGCTCTATCCCGAAAACACGGATCGAATTGCGCAATTCACCGCCGATATGCCGGGTTGGAAGGTGACGTTTCAGCGGCAGTTCCTGCCCTCGGATGGCGGGGACGGGTTCTTCCTGACCTGTCTGACAGCGCCGGCCTGACGGCGGGTTCGTTGTAATGCTTCCATTTTAGCGCGGCTTTTCCCTCGTCAGTTGCAACTTCTGGATGTAATCTCGCGGTGATTTACTTTTGGTTAATCCCTACCGTGCGATGACACATCGGTCTGAGGAGAGGAAAGGGAGCAACGTGTCCGAAGTTGTGCCAACGATGCGCCGCAGATCGCAGTGGACACCCGATGTGCTGCGCAGTGCGGCGATGCTGCTGGTGCTGGCGCTGATTTGCGGCGGTGTTGCTGTGGTTGCCGCCGAAGCCGCCTTCAGGGGGGCGTTTCTGGCCGCCGCAACGGCCTTTGCTGCGATGGGCATGATTTCGGCGATCGGCTATCTCGTGCAGCAGGGGCGGGTGCGTGCGTCCTACGCCGCGATCCGACGCTTTGCTGGCGACGATCATGTGCCGACGCTGTCAACGGATGCCTCGCTGACGATCACCTATGCGAACCCGGCTGCAATCGAACAGTTGCGCGCCACCGTCGGAGAGCCACTTTCAGACCTTCTGGCGACCCGTATTTCAAACGCGGATGGGTTGATTCACCGGCTTGGGATGCGATCGGAAAGTTCCGGATTTGCCCGCGAGGCGTCCGCTTCGGGCGAGCCGCGCACGGCTTTGTCGTTGCGCCGACTGGACCGGTCGAACTTGCTGTGGCGGTTTGAATCCGACACCCTGCCTGCTGAGGGCCAAGATGCGCTGCATGAACCACCGGTGCTGACGCTTGGCCGCAGCGGGGCTGTGCTCTACATGAACGGCCGCGCGCGGGTGGTGCTGGGGCGTCGGATCAAGCGTCTCGACGAGGTGCTCGAGGATCCGCCGCTGCAGAACGGCCATGTGCACCACTTCATCACGCCCGAAGGGCCGAAAGGCTATAATGTGCGCTGTGTTGACACCGGGATCGGGCGGCAGGAGGTCATTCTCGACGCCATCGAACCGGTGGTCGCTGAAAGCTCTGCGGCAGACGGGTTCGATGACCTGCCGGTCCCGTTGCTGCGGCTCAGTCCGGACGGGACGATCCTGCGGGCCAATCCCGGGGCCTGCAAGCTGCTGGATGCCGAGCGCGCCGATGGGCGCAACATGTCCGAGTTCATGGAGGGGCTGGGGCGTTCGATCCGCGGCTGGATCTCTGAGGCGGCGGCGGGGCGCGGGTTGCACCGGTCGGAGTTTCTCAGGCTGACCCGATCAGATCGCGAGATATTCGTGCAGGTGACGCTGACACGGGTCCGGATCGACGGAATGCCGGAACTGGTCGCGGTTCTGAATGATGCGACGGAGCTGAAGACCCTCGAAGCCCAGTTCGTGCAGAGCCAGAAGATGCAGGCAATCGGGCAACTTGCCGGCGGCGTCGCGCATGATTTCAACAACCTCCTGACCGCAATCTCAGGTCATTGCGATCTGCTGCTGCTGCGTCACGATCAGGGCGACCCGGATTATTGCGATCTGGTCCAGATCAACCAGAACGCCAATCGCGCCGCGGCTTTGGTCGGACAGCTTCTGGCGTTTTCACGCAAGCAGACGCTGCGCCCGGAGATCCTCGATCTTCGTGACACGCTGTCTGATCTGACCCACCTGCTGAACCGGCTTGTTGGCGAGAAGGTGCAGCTGACGCTGTCTCACGACCCGGTCCTGCCAACCATTCGCGGCGATCGGCGTCAGCTCGAACAGGTGATGATGAACCTCGTGGTCAACGCGCGCGACGCGATGCCCGATGGCGGGGAAATCCACATAGAGACAGAGTGCCGTACCTTGATGGAACCTCTGCAACGAGATCGGGCCATTGTCGAGCCGGGCCAATATGCCGTCGTTCGGGTGTCTGACCAGGGCGTCGGCATTCCACAAGATAAACTCCAGAAGGTGTTCGAGCCGTTCTACACGACAAAGCGCACCGGCGAGGGAACCGGCCTCGGGCTGTCAACAGTCTATGGTATCGTGAAGCAGACCGGCGGTTTCATCTTTGTCGACAGCGCGGTTGGCGAAGGCAGCAGTTTTTCGTTGCTCTTCCCCGCTTACGAGATGCCTGTCACCGCGCAGCTTCCGGAAAAAGTCGTCGAAAAACGCAAGATGCCGCAAACGGGTAGTGGCGTCGTCCTACTGGTTGAAGACGAGGCGCCGGTGCGGGCTTTCGCGGCGCGCGCTTTGAGGATGCGCGGCTACACGGTCCACGAGGCCGGAACCGCCGAAGAGGCGCTCGAATTGCTCGAAGACCGCGATATGAAGATCGATCTTTTCGTGACCGATGTGGTCATGCCGGGCATGGATGGGCCAAGCTGGGTCCGTGAAGCCTTGAAGCAACGCCCGGGAACCCGCGTCGTCTTTGTCTCCGGTTATGCGGAAGATGTTTTTGCGGAAGGTGAGGCCCAAGTGCCCAATTCGATTTTCCTGCCGAAACCGTTCTCGCTCAACCAGTTGACCGAAACGGTGCATCTTCAGCTGAACTGACCGAAAAGCTCATGTCGCGCGTTCCCACGCGGCAAAGTCCGCTGCGCAATTGCGGCGTAGCTTCGCCTCGACGCGCGGACTGAGATCAAGTGGCATCGCCGCCGATACATTGGCGCGGGGCAGGTCAATCGACTGACCGATGCGGTTTTCCAGAAAGGCGATGATGGCCGCCTGATTCTCGTATCGGAAAAGATGGCTTACGGCGGTTCCGTTAAGCCGGGGTTCAATGAACTTTGCCTGACTTCCGACATTGGCGAAGGCCGGCCGATTGCCGCCGGCGTAAGCGTCGACAAAATCATCGAAGTTCAGTCCCTTGGTCGAGACCGGCTTGCCATCCAGAAAGGATCGCTGCCGATACCGATACCACGAACCGAGCCAGGATATCGGCTCGCGTAGGACCGCCATCAGCTCCATGTCCGGCCGGTCCATCTTGTCGAACATCGGGCGAAAAAATCTGTTGTAGCGATAAACCGGCGCATGTTTCAGCTCTGGCGGATCGAGAACGCTAATCGATGCATGCGGCGCCAACGCGCGTTCATAGGCTGAACTGCCTGTTTTGGGAACCGCAAGCATCACCAGTCGTGCATTCCAGAACACCAGCACGCGCGGTCCTTTCGAATTCCGTCTGCCGTCAATAACTTCTTAACCTCCTCGGAACAGGATGGTCCATGAAAATTTAACTTGAAATGTTCTCCTTTTGATCTCATCTTGTCGAGAACAAGCGGCGAACGAAAGCAGCGATTGCCGCCCCACCCCGGGTGTGGAATAAGGATCAAGATACATGGCAACGGCAGATCTTCTCAATATGGATAGAAAGCGCAACGCGGACCGACAGAAGGCGCTGGATTCGGCGTTGGCCCAGATCGAACGGCAGTTCGGCAAGGGCTCCATCATGAAGCTCGGCGGTGAGAACGCCCTCAAGGATATCGAATCGACCTCCACCGGCTCGCTCGGTCTGGATATCGCTCTTGGAATTGGCGGCCTGCCCAAGGGCCGCATCATCGAGATTTACGGTCCCGAAAGCTCGGGCAAGACCACGCTGACGCTGCATGTCGTGGCTGAAGAGCAGAAAAAGGGCGGCGTCTGTGCGTTTGTCGACGCAGAACACGCCCTCGATCCGCAATATGCCAAAAAGCTTGGTGTCAATCTCGATGATCTTCTGATCTCGCAGCCCGACACTGGCGAGCAGGCGCTCGAGATCACTGATACGCTGGTGCGCTCTGGTGCGGTCAGCCTTGTGGTCGTGGACTCTGTGGCGGCGCTGACCCCAAAGAGCGAACTCGAAGGCGACATGGGCGATTCAAGCGTCGGCGTTCACGCGCGTCTGATGAGTCAGGCGATGCGCAAGCTGACCGGGTCGATCAGCCGGTCGAACTGCATGGTGATCTTCATCAACCAGATCCGCATGAAGATCGGCGTGATGTTCGGTTCGCCCGAGACCACGACCGGCGGCAATGCGCTGAAGTTCTACAGTTCGGTGCGCCTCGACATTCGCCGCATCGGGTCGATCAAGGATCGCGACGAGGTTGTCGGCAACCAGACCCGGGTCAAGGTCGTCAAGAACAAGGTGGCGCCGCCGTTCAAGCAGGTGGAATTCGACATCATGTACGGTGAGGGCATCTCGAAGATGGGCGAACTGCTCGATCTTGGTGTCAAGGCGGGGGTGATCGACAAGTCCGGCGCGTGGTATTCCTATGGGGATGAGCGGATCGGGCAGGGGCGTGAGAACGCCAAGAACTTCCTGCGCGAAAACTCTCACATGGCGATCGAAGTCGAGGACAAGATCCGCGCCGCCCATGGCCTTGATTTTCACATGTCGGAATCCGAGAGCAAAGACGATGATTTCATCGAAGAGTAACCCGCTCTTCGCAAGATGATTTTTCAGCCGCCGCAGATGCTTTCGCTCTGCGGCGGCCTTGTTTCGCCCGTCCGGCGTGCCAGTGTCAGGGCACCATCCAGCGCGCTGCCAGCCGGGTTCATGAGGGCGTCGGCCATGTCGCGGGGAAGCCAGGACGCGTAGCTGGGGGCAATGCCTCCGACGAGGCAGATCGGCTCTCCGGGTCGCCAGCCAAGGGCGTTCAGCCCGGTTGTCAGCCAAGAGCAGCCGCGTCGCATCAGCGTCATTGCTGCCGGATCTTCAGACCGCAGGATGCGCGGCGCGAGCGCGGCGAATTGCGCCGGGCGCGCATTTTGGGCAAAATCGATGACCCCTGCCGGACCGCCCATTTCGCCCAGAATGAGCTTTGCCAGCGGCGTCGGCGGCTCCAGCCGGTCGTGCGCGCGCAGCGCATAGACCAGCAACTCACGCCCGAGCCATGCGCCCGACGCTTCGTCGCCCAAGACAAGCCCGTGCCCACCAAGCGTTGCGAAGCCGCCGTTGTGCTGGCGCGCCAGATAGCTGCCGGTGCCGATGCCGACGAGGCAGCCGTCGCGTGCGTCGAGCGCGCCGACAAGCGCGGCGCGGCGATCTTCATCGATAATCGCGCGCGTCAATGGTAGCGCGGTGCGCACACGTTCGGCCATCGCAGGCCCGGTGACGCCAGCGAGGGCCAGCCACGCCGGGCAGGGCGCCAGCGCCGACAATGTCACGCCGGCCCGCGCTGCAAGCTGCTCCAGACCGGTCAAAAGCACCGCGATCGCCCCGTCGAAATCGCTGGTCACGTTGCAGGGGCCGAGGGTCACGTCAAAGCGCTGCGCGCCGCTGGCGAGCGCAAGCCGGCAGGTCGAGCCGCCCGCATCGACACCAAGGATCATCGCGTCAACTCCCGCATACCGCGCTCAATGCCCTGAAGCGTCATCGGCACCATGCGATCGTCGAAGATCTCGCGGATCATGTCGATGCTCTGGGTATAGCCCCAGTGGCTTTCGGGCACCGGGTTGATCCACAGATGATCGGGCCATTGCGCTTTGGCGCGCTTCAGCCAGACCTGTCCGGCCTCGGCGTTCCAATGCTCGTTGGCGCCGCCCGGATAGGCGATCTCATAGGGGGACATCGACGCATCACCGACGAAAACACATTTGTAATCGGGGCCATAGGTGTTGAGGATTTCCCAGGTTGGAATCTGGGCATCCCAGCGGCGGCGATTGTCACGCCAGACGCCCTCATACAGGCAGTTGTGGAAATAGTAGTGCTCCAGATGCTTGAATTCCGATCTGGCGGCCGAAAACAGCTCTTCGACCACGCGGATATGCATATCCATCGAGCCGCCGACATCGAGGAACAGCACCAGCTTGACGGCATTGCGCCGTTCGGGGCGGGTCTTTACGTCAAGGTAGCCATGTTCGGCGGTGGCGCGAATGGTGCCATCAAGGTCGAGCTCTTGATGAGCCCCGTCCCGCGCCCATTTGCGCAATCGTTTCAGCGCCATCTTGATGTTGCGCGTGCCCAGTTCGACGGAATCGTCGAGATTGCGGAATTCGCGCTTGTCCCAGACCTTGACGGCGCGGCGGTGGCGGCTTTCCTTTTGTCCAATGCGCACGCCTTCGGGATTGTAGCCGTAGGCGCCAAAGGGCGAGGTGCCAGCGGTGCCGATCCATTTGTTGCCGCCCTGATGGCGGCCCTCCTGCTCTTCGAGCCGCTGCTTCAGCGTCTCCATCAGCTTGTCGAACCCGCCAAGCGCCTCGATCTCGGCGCGCTCTTCGGGGCTCAGGTGCTTTTCGGCCATTTTGCGCAGCCAGTCGGCGGGGAGTTCGAGCGCTTCGAGCATCTCGGTGGGTGTCAGCGCGTCGATGCCGCGAAAGGCTTCGGCAAAGGCACGGTCAAAGCGGTCGAGATGGCGCTCGTCCTTCACCATCGAGGCGCGGGCAAGGTAGTAAAACCCTTCGACGTCATAGGTGGCCAGCCCGGCCTTCATCGCGTCGAGGAACGTCAGGTATTCGCGCAGGCTGACGGGAACCTGCGCGCTGCGGAGGGCTTCGAAAAACGGTACGAACATGGCTTGGACCCTTCGTGGCGACGCGATCAAACCGGGAACGCCCCGACATGGTAACGCCCGCTTTGCTATCTGCAACCCTTGTCACCGAAACGCTATTCTGGCGCAATGCCGCCCGAAATATTGGCATAAACTTTGGTTTATCCCGGATTTCTAAACCCGCGGCTGATTTTGCGGGCCGCACGGATGTGCTGTGATGATCAGGCCGGTCCCCCCGCCGGTCGTCGTTCGCTGCGTGCCTCTCACATGTCCCCGTGAAAGGCTCGTCGGGTGATCCTCCGGATCGAGGGTCATTCAGTGCCGGTGTGAAGCCCCCATTTGGGACCGACCATCCGGCATTATATCCCGGTCTTTCGGGTGCGCAGCGAACGGCCACAACTTAACTGTGGCGCATCCCTGCACGAGGTGGCAGTTGGTGCGTTATAAAGGCAAAGCCGAGGCAAGAGGTCATCATGCGTGCAAAGACTGCAAAGGTCACGAGGTCTGTAGTGACGCTCGCGGTGACGTCGGTTTGGACAACGCAGCAGACCGTGACGTCGGTAACGATCGGCGATTGCACCACCAAGATCATGTCAAAATCCACCCGGGTGCGCCGTGCGGGCGATACAGTTGGCGCGACCAAGGCAGAGCCACGCCCGGAAAACGGGCTTTGGCGGATCGCCGGCTGAGCAGATGCAGTTGCGCGGGTTCCTTTGCATATGCGGATTTGCGACGGTGTTGGCCCTGTTGCCTGCCGATGCCATGGCGCAATCCGATGCCGAGGATGTCGTAGAGCATCTGGCCGCCGACGGATTCGAAGTGCTCGATATCCGCAGGACTTTGCTGGGCCGTCTTCGCTTCCGGGCACAGCGCGGCGACATCCTGCGTGAAGTCGTTCTGAACCCATCCACTGGCGTCATCCTTCGAGACTATGTCACGCGCCGGCGCCTTCCTGACGAGCGTGATGGCGAACGCGACGGGCAAAAGGGCAGGGGAAATCCGCCGTCGGGGCCGAAGGATCGCCCGCCTTCGGCTGGCGGCCATCCGCCAGAGCCGGGCGGGCCGCCTTCGGGGCTGGCGCAATAGCGGCAACAAGGCAAAGATACGACATGATTGATTTCTCGTGGTTGCGTGGCGCTACCATCTGGCGGACCAAGGCACGCGAGTATGCGGTGGCCTTGGGGACGGGGGCGGCGCCTGATGCCCGCCCCGTGAGCGGTGCCAGGGTCGCCGAGCGCAGCGTGTTTGTCGTGCTTCTTGCGGTCCAGCTTTGTTGCACCGGGTTCTTCCTTTACGACATCCTGTCATCGCTTCTGGGGCTTCGGATCGCCCCGATCGACTGGCAGATTTACGAGCTGATCGAAATCGGCGCGGCGGTCGGCCTGCTGATCGGGGTTGCGGTCACGGCGAAGCTGCTGCTGCGCTCGCTGAGTGCCCGCGACAAGGCCGAGGACAGTCTGCGCCTTGCCTCCGGTGCGTTTCTCGATGTGCTCGAAGAACGTTTTGCCGAATGGTCCCTGACCCCGGCGGAACGCGATGTGGCGATGATGGCGATCAAAGGGTTTCCCATCGCCGAGATTGCCCGGATGCGCGGCGTGTCGGATGGCACGGTCAAGGCGCAGACCAACGCGATCTATCGCAAGGCCGGGGTGTCGGGCCGCACGCAATTGCTCAGCCTGTTCATCGATGAATTGCTCGACGGTCAGGTCGAGGCGCGCCTGCTTCCAAAGGCGTGAGCCGTCAGATCGAATGCTGGTTCAGTACGCCAAGCGGCACGATCTCGAGCGCCCGGCGATGGGTCGATGCCAGCCGGACCTTTGGGGCGCAGCCCTCGTCATGGGCTTGCAGGAAGCGGATGGCGCAGAGGCACCAGCAATCCCCGGGTTTCAGCCCCGCAAAGCCGAATTCCGGGCGCGGGGTGCTGAGATCGTTGCCGACATAGGCCGAAAAGGCAAGGAATTCCGCCGTCACGACCACGCAGACCGTATGGCTGCCGCTGTCTTCGGGGCAGGTGTTGCAATGACCATCCCGGAAATAGCCGGTGAGCGGCGCGGTGGAACAGGGTTCCAGCGCTCGGTTCAGCACGTTCAGCGACGGGTCTTTGACTGGCATGGCGTCGGCCTCCTCGCGGCGCAGCCTGTCAAAGCGCTGCGCGGCTGTCCAGCATGATACGCTTAGCGGAACCTGTCGGCGAGCTTCTGCAGCGGCGAGCGCGGATCTTCGGCGCTTTCGACGGCAGGCGCTTCCTTTGGGGCGGGCGGCTTGGCCGGGGTGGTTGACGAGCGCGGCGGATTGACCCGCAATGCCACCGCAGTCAAGAATTTAGACCGGTCGCCGGACGCCAGCGCATCGGCCCCGTCCGAGATGCCGCGCATCAGATCATCAAGCCAGTCTTGCTCGGCCTTGGGGAAATCATGCAGCACATAGCCCGCGACCGCCTCTTTGCGCCCCGGGTGGCCGATGCCAAGCCGGACGCGGTGATAGACTTCGGAAATATGGGCATGGATCGAGCGCAACCCGTTGTGGCCGGCATGGCCACCGCCTGTCTTGACCCGGCATTTGCCGGGCGCAAGATCGAGCTCGTCGTGGAACACCGTGACATCGCCGGGCTCGAGCTTGAAGAACCGCATGGCTTCGCCGACCGACTGGCCTGACAGGTTCATGAAGGTCGCGGGCTTGAGCAACAGCAGCTTGTCACCGCCAAGGCGGCCCTCGGCGACCTCGCCCTGAAACCGCGCGCGCCACGGCGAAAAGCCGTGATCCTGCGCGATCCGGTCCATCGCCATAAAGCCGATATTGTGCCGGTTTCCGGCGTATTTCGCGCCGGGGTTGCCCAGCCCAACAAAGATCTGCACGCCATGTCTCCTTGCCGCATCTGCCCCCTAGATAGGCCAGGGCGGGGGGAAGTCACAAGCCGCGGTTATTGGCGAAAGACGTCGCGTGCAATCAGCTGCGCCTCGCGCGCGCCCAGCGGCTGACCGTTGAGCGATCGGTACCAGAACGCCCCGTGGATCATGTTGGAGAGGATGTCGATGTCTCGATCCGGCGCAAGCTCTCCGCGGGTTTGCGAGCGACGCAAGAGATCTTTGACGATTACGGACCGCGGCGCGACGAAGCGCTGCCAGAAGACGTCGCGGAAATCGGTATCATCCTGCGCGGCGGCCACGAGGCTGCGCAGGCAGTCGCCGTCGCGCTTCAGGTGTTCAAAGATTTCCGACAGGAACTGGGTCAGGGCGGTCTCTCCCGGCACGTCCGGGCCGGGATTGGGCACGTTCACGCTTGCGGCGTCGTAAAACGCATCCATCACCAGTTCCGCCTTGGACGGCCAGCGATTGTATAGCGTCTGGCGCGACACGCCGGCGGCATCGGTGAGCGCGCCGATGGTAACACGGGAATAGCCGCGTTCGCGTACCAACCGGAGCGCGGCGGCCTTGAGCGCATCCGCGGCCTCTGCGTCGCGCGGGCGTCCGGGTCCGTTGCGTTTGCTGGAATCATTTGTGGTCATGAACGCGGCATACACCGGGGCAAGCGGGTTGAAAATACCCATTACAAGACTGCAGTCAATTTTATCCGTTGCATTTATGGACTACGGTCAATAAATTTAGCCAAAGCGCGTCACATCGGAGATCCAGATGCTCAGCCCCACCGGCATGAAAGCCACTATGATTACCATCGTTCTGGCGTTGTTGGCCATGTTTCCGCCGTTGGCGACCGACATGTACCTGTCGGCGATGGAGCCTCTGGCCGAAGCGATGAACACCAGTTCCGCGGGCGCAGAATTGTCGCTGTCTCTGTTCTTTCTCGGGCTTTGTGTCGGCCAGCTGATCGTGGGGCCGATGATCGACGTGGCAGGGCGCAAGGGGCCGCTGCTGATCGGGGTGGCGGTGTTCACGCTGGCGTCGATCGGGTTGCTGCTGACCGACAATATCGTGGTGTTCAACACGCTGCGCTTCGTTCAGGCGCTTGGGGCCTGTGCGGGCATGGTGGTCGGGCGGGCCGTGGTGACCGATCTCTACGAGGGTCGGCGCGCTGCGCAGGTGATGACCGTTCTGGTGATGCTGATGACGCTGGGCCCGATCCTTGCGCCGTTCCTTGGCTCGTTGCTGCTGACGCTGCTTGGCTGGCGCTCGATCTTCGTGGCGCTGGTTCTGGTGGGGCTCTTCGCGCTGGTGCTGACGCAGGTGGTGATCCACGAGACCCTGCCGGCGGACAAACGCAACAAGGCCGCCATTGGCGGTACCCTGCGCCGCCTTGCGGGCCTGTGCCGCACTCCAGCCTTTATCCTGCCAGCGTTGGTGACGGCCTGCGTGCAGGCGTCGATCTTTGCTTTCATCACCGGCTCTTCGGGGGTGTTTCAGGGCGCGTTCGGGCTGTCGAGCCAGGCTTACGGGCTTTTGTTCGGCCTGATCGCCTCGGCGATGGTGATCTTTGGCCAGATCAACACATGGCTGTTGAACCGCTACGAGCCAGAGCAGATCGTGGCGTGGGGGCTGCCGCTGTTCGTGCTGACCGCAGCGCTGCTGCTTGGGGTGTCAGGCACGTCCGTGCTCTGGGTGCTGGTGGTGCCGCTGTGGCTGTCGCTGGGGCTGGTCGGCCTGCTGTCTGCCAATGTGATGAGCATCGCGATGGCGGGCGCAGCCGGGGCCGCGGGGCTTGGCAGCGCTGGCATCGGTGCGCTGCAATTCGGGCTGGCCTTTGCGACATCGACGCTGGTGGCGCTGGCCGGAACCGGCAGCGCGGGGCCGATGGCTACGGCGATCCTCGTGTCGGCGTCCACGGGCTGGGGGGCGTGGCTTGTATTTCGCCGCCTGTGCGGCGTTGTCTCCCCGGCGCAGTAGCTTAGCGTTCCAGAACCAAGCGGCCTGACGAGATCTCAAGCCGCTCGAAGCGTTGCAGATAGCTCATGCCAAGCAGCGAGGTGGTCATCTCTCCCTCGTTGACATAGGCGCGCAGGTTCGTGTCGTTGAAGGGAACAAGCGCCACGTCATCAAGCGTGACAGGCGCCGTGCGCACAGGGCCGTTCGCGGTGCTTGCTTCGCCCCGGAACAGCAGCGCGTCGACATCAAGCCCGGCGCGCTCGGCATCGCGGCGGGTCAGCACCATCCCCGTGGCGCCGGTGTCGACCACGAAGCGCGTCGGTGCCCCGTTGATCTCGAGTGAGACGTAATAATGCCCATCGGGGGCGCGGGGCAGCTCGATCCGGCCGGCTTCGGCAAAGACCGCTTGCTGCGGCAGGACCGTGGCGCGCACATCCTGCCACAGCCCGACCGCGACGATCACCCCGAGAAAGATCAGCGCCCAAGAGCCCAGGTAGTGCAGTTTTCGGCCCGGGGTCAGGCGCTTGCTCAGGAACAGGCCACCGCCGATCACGAGGACAAGCAGGCCGAGGTAGATCAGGCGGACGACGTCATGCTGGCTCACGTAAGGCTCCTTGGCGGACCAGACATATATGGGGGCGCAGGGCCTGTCAGCCAAGCGCGCCGACGTTGCTGAGCCCGTCGAGCACGAATTGCACCGACAGCGCCGCCAGCAACATGCCCAGCAGCCGCGTCACCACCACGATGCCGGTGTGGCCTAGCGCGCGTTCGATCGGGCCAGAGGTCAGGAAGAGCAGCAGCACGATGGCGAGGACGCTCAGCATCACGCCGATCACCCCGGCGACGCCAAGCGCGCCATCGGTCTGCCCGGCGAGCAGGATCATCGTGGCGATGGCGCCCGGCCCGGCGATGAGCGGGATGGCGATGGGAAACACCGACGGGTCCGGCAGAGCGCCGTCTTCGCCCGCCTTGTCCTCGCGCCGCTTGCTGCGGCGTTCGAACAGCATATCGAGGGCGGTGATGAACAACAGGATGCCGCCCGCGATGCGGAAGGCCGGCATGGAAATGCCGATGAAGCCCAGCACCGCTTCGCCGAAGAAGGTGAACAGCATCAGGATGCCGGCGGCGATGATGCAGGCGCGCAGCGCAAGAACGCGGCGATGGCGCGCATCGGCGCCTTGGGTCAGCGCGATGAAGACCGGGGCCAGCCCGATCGGGTCGATCACCACGAAAAGCGTGGCAAAGGCGGTGACGTAAAAGGCGATGTCCATGGATCAAGCGGTAGTGGCCGCGTGCGCGCTTGTCCAGCGTCGAGGGGGGCCAGCCCCCGCGCTGCGCGCTCCCCCCGGAGTTTGCCGGGCAAGATGAAGCCGGGGCGCCGCGCTTGTGTTCCCGGCGTTGCAGGGGGCGTCAGGGGTGCTGGAGTTCGAATTGCTGGCGGGCGAGGCGGTGTTCGCGCAGGAAGCTGTAGAGCCCGGCGCAGAGGATCAGCGCCGCGCCGGCCCATGTCCAGCCGTCTGGCCGTTCACCGAAGATGGCCATGCCGAGCCCGGCAGTGAACACCAGCCGGGTGTAACGGAAGGGCGAGACCGACGAGACCGGCGCCATGCGCATGGCCGATGTCACCGCGAGATATCCAATCGCGGTGACGACAACGGCGCAGGCCATAAAACCGAATGCCATGGGGGCGGTCGAGATCGGCGCGCCGCTGATCAGCAGCACGGCCAGTCCGGCGGGCGCTACGGCGGCGAAGCCGTAGGCGCTGACCGCGAGCGAAGGCATCGAGGGGGGCAGTGTCCGGGTCACCAGATCGCGGGCAGCAAGCCCGGTGACGCCGATCACCGGAAAGATCTCCCAGCCGGTAAACGCCGCACCGAAGGGGCGGATCACCATCAGCATGCCCGTGAGCCCGACGGCAATGGCCGTCCAGCGCCGCCAGCCCACCGGCTCGCGCAGGATCGCCGCCGCGCCAAGTGTCACCACCAGCGGCGCAGTCTGCATGATCGCGGCCATCAGCGACAGGGGGATCTTTGACAGACCGATCACCATGCCGATTGCCCCGACCATCTCGCACAGGTTGCGCAGGATGATCCTTGGGTGGCGCAGATCGTTCAGTGACAAGCGCACCCGGCGCAGGCGGGCGACCAGAACGAAGAGCAGCGTTCCTCCGACGCTGAGCATCACCATGACCTGCCCCGGGGATGCGTAGCCCGAGGCAAGTTTCAGGAAGGCGTCGCTTAGCGCGAGGAACGCCATCGCGACCACCATCAGCCCGATGGCGCGCAGCGTGTCCACGCGATCAGGTGATCACATCGGGCGCGTCGCGTCCGGTGCGGGCCTTGATCCCGGCGATGGCTTCGGCTGCGGCGATGGTCTCGGCGAGAGCTTCCTGCGGGTCCTGAGCGAACTTGGCCGGGTCTTCCTCGACCTTCTCGAGATAGACGCGCAGGGTTGCGCCTTCGGTCCCGGTGCCCGACAGGCGCAGCACCACACGGCCACCTCCGGCAAAGCCGATGCGCAGGCCCTGACCTTCGGAGCGCGAGCCGTCGACCGGATCGTCATAGGCGAACTCGTCGGCGGTCTCGACCGTCAGCGTGCCAAACTTGCTGCCCGGCAGGCTGACAAGCTGGCCGCGCACGTGATCCATCAGCGCGCTGGCGGCGTCGCTGTCGACGCCTTCGTAATCGTGGCGCGAATAGTAGTTGCGCCCGTATTCGGCCCAATGCGCCTTGAGCAGATCGGCCACCGAGCCGCCCTTGACCGCAAGGATGTTGAGCCAGAACAGCACCGCCCAGACGCCATCCTTTTCGCGCACATGGTCGGAGCCGGTGCCAAAGCTTTCCTCGCCGCACAGGGTGGCCCGGCCCGCATCCAGCAGGTTGCCGAAGAATTTCCAGCCGGTCGGGGTCTCGTAGCAGTCGATGCCGAGCTTTGCCGCCACACGGTCCACCGCCTGACTTGTCGGCATCGAACGCGCCACGCCCTTGAGCCCATCCCTGTAGCCGGGCACCAGCGTGGCATTCGCGGCCAGCACCGCGAGGCTGTCGGAGGGCGAGACATAAGCCTGACGTCCGACGATCATGTTGCGATCGCCGTCACCGTCCGAGGCAGCGCCGAAATCGGGGCCGGTGTCGGACATCATCTCGTCCCAGAGCGTCTTGGCCCATGTCGGATTCGGGTCGGGATGGCCTTCGCCGAAATCCGGCAGCGGCAGGGCGTTCATCACCGTGCCCGGCGGCGCGCCGAGCATGTCTTCGAAGATGGTCTGCGCATAGGGCCCTGTGATCGCATGCATCGCATCGAAGCGCATCCGGAAGCCGCTCTTGAACAGCCCGGTGATGGCATCGAAATCGAACAGCTCCTGCATCAGGGCGGCGTAATCGGCGACATTGTCGACGATCTCGATTTCCATCTCGCCCAGCATCACCGTCTCGGGAATGCGCAGACCGACATCCTGTGCCTCGAGGATCTGGAATTCGCTGATGACCTTGGTGGCATCATAGATGCTGGCGGTCACGCTCTCGGGCGCTGGCCCGCCGTTGGAGATGTTGTACTTGACGCCAAAATCGCCGTTCGCCCCGCCGGGATTGTGGCTGGCCGACAGGATGATGCCGCCATCCGCGCCATGTTTGCGGATCAGATGCGAGGCGGCCGGGGTCGACAGCTGCGCCCGCTTGCCGACGATGATCTTCTTGGCACCGCCCGCAGCGGCCATGCGGATCACCACCTGCGCCGCCTGGCTGTTGAAATGGCGACCGTCGCCGCCGAGCACGAGGGTCTTGCCTTTGACCCCGCCGATGCCGTTCCAGGTGCTCTGGATGAAGTTTTCCAGATAATGGTGCCCCTGAAAGACCACGGTCTTCTTGCGCAGGCCCGAGGTGCCGGGTTTCTGGCGGTCGATCGGCTCTGTGGGGATGGTTCGGATTGTCGTCATGGTCGTCTCCTAACGCCCGGCACGTTTCATGATCCGGGCGGTCTTTGCAAGCAGGGGTGCGTTGGCGATGCCATCGACACCCACCGGAAGGCGCTGGCGCCAGTTGGGGTATTCCCAGACAGTGCCGGGCAGGTTGGGCTGGTGCTCCATCTCGAGAATATCTTCGACCTGAATGGCGACCATACGCGCAGACGTCGCCGCAAGGAAGCTTGCCAGCGCCTCGAGCCCGTCTGGCGGCGCATCTCCGCGGTAAGGTTCGGTCGCGCCGTCAAAGCTCGCGACCTCGCGCCCGCGCCAGGCCAGCGTGTCATCGAGATGTTCCGCCGGGGTGATGCCAAGCTCGACGCGGGTCTTGACCTCGTGCCCGTCGCGCCAGCCTTTCCAGGTTGGCAGATCATGCGAGGAAAAGCTGGCGATGACGCCTTCGTCATAGTCCTGCGGCGCCTTGTACCACGGCGGATCGCCCGCGTGTTCGAACATGGTCAGACGACAGCCAAGGATGCCGCTGTCGATCAGCGATTGCTGCAAGCCGTCGGGGATCACGCCAAGATCTTCGCCGACGATCACCGCCCCGGCGCGCGCCGCCTCCATGCGGGCGATGGCCAGCATCGCCTCGCGCGGCATGGTGACATAGGCGCCGGGCGAATCGTCGGGAACCCAATAGGCGCGCTCGAAGCCAAGGATGTGATCGATGCGCAGCGCCCCGCTGAACCGCAGCTGCTGGCGCAGGGTCAGGGCAAGCGCCTCGAAGCCGGTCTTTTCCAGATGGCGCGGGTTAAAGGGCGCCAGATGCCAGTTCTGCCCCTGCGGCGCGATGGCATCGGGCGGCGCGCCAAGGCTGGCACCAAAGGCGAAATTGTCGCGGTCGGCCCATGTTTCAGCGCCAGCCGGATGGGTGCCGACCGCCAGATCGAGATAGAGACCAAGGCGCATCCCCGAGGCTGTCGCGCGCGATTGCGCCTCAGAAAGCGCGCCCTCGGTGCGGTATTGCAGCCATGCGTGAAAGCGCACCCTGTCGGCCAGCTCGCGCGCGGCCTTGGAAACCTGATCCGACGCTGGGTCTTGATAGGCAGAATCCCATTTATCCCAATAGGTTCCAAGCTTTTCCGAAAGTGCTTGATGAGTCGCGAACTGGTGCAGCGGCGCGCCCTCATGGGCGAGGTAGCGCTCGAAGGCGTCACCGGGATCTCTGGCGTGATATTCCGCCTCAAGGGCGTGAAGCCGGACGGGGAGTTCCTCGGGCAGGATCAGGATCGGGCCGGGCTGCGCCGCTTGTGCGCCGGTCGGCAGATAAAACGGCGAGAACCGGCGGCGGTGCGAGGGCGTATAGGGGCTGAAGCCGCCCGGTTCGGTGGGAAACCCGGCATGGATCGGGTTGATGCCGACAAAGGCCCCGCCAGCGCCGCCGACGGCCTCGGCCAGCTGTGCAAGGTCATCATAGCTGCCAAGGCCACCCTCTGCCGCGCTGCGCAGACAGGCCAGCGGTGCCATCAGGCCCCATAGACGCGGCGGCAGGTCCAGCTTGCCGGGCGCACAGAGCAGCCAGCACTGCGCCCCGGCGCTTTGCAGCAGATGACGCCCCAGCGGCAAGGTCGGCAGCGGGCCGCGGCCTTCCTGCTCGGTGCCGTCTTCAAGCGTCAGCGTCCAGTCTTCGGGGGCGTCGATCCCCACCGGCTGGCCGGGCTCGCAGACATGCCAGAACGGCAGGCTGGCCGGTTCGGGAAGATCGCGATCAGCCAGCCCCATGGCGGCCAGAAGCGCCGCTTTGGTCTCTGCCGTCGTTACCTGAGTTTCGCCGAACAAGTCTCTGAAAGAATGCATGATTCCGGCACGTTCGGCGCGTGCGTCAAGCGATTTGTCAGTCATGCGGGCTCCTCGACAAGCGCGATCACGGATTCGGCCTTCATCGCGTAGGTAGTCCCGACCGGTTCGGCGGACAGTTCGGGTTCTGCGGTATCGATATGGCGCACCCAGTGGAAGCCATCCGTCAGGACAGGGAGCGACAGCTCGACCGCGCCGCCGGCGTTGAAGGCAACATAGATCGCCTCTTCGCGCTGCGCATAAAGCGGCGTGCCACTGGCCATGCGAAATTCGGCGCACAGCACGTGCAGATGGCCATTTGTCCAGTCGGCACGGGTCATCTCGGTGCCATCAGGGCGCCACCAGAACAGGTCGATCACCCCATCGACCTTGCGGGCGATAGAGTGAAGAAAGCGCTTCTGCCGCAAGATCGGATGGGATTTGCGGAAGCTGATCAGCCGTCGCGTGAACTCGGCAAAGTCCGGGTCAGCCGCGTCCCAGTCCAGCCAGCCGATCTCATTGTCCTGCGCGTAGGCGTTGTTGTTGCCTTGCTGGGTGTTGCCGATCTCGTCTCCGGCAAGGATCATCGGGGTGCCTTGGCTCAGCAGCAGGGTCGCCAGCATGTTGCGGCGGCGCTGCGTGCGGGCGGCGTTGATGGCAGCATCATCGGTCGGCCCTTCGACGCCGAAATTGTCGGAGTAGTTCTCGCCATGGCCGTCGCGGTTGTCTTCGCCGTTGGCCTCGTTGTGCTTTTCATTGTAGCTCACCACGTCGACCAGCGTGAAGCCGTCATGCGCTGTCAGCAGGTTCACCGAAGAGGTGGCGTGCCGCCCGGAGTGATCGAAGATTCCGGCAGAGCCGGTGATGCGGTCGGCCAGCACCGGCACATGGCCCAGATCGCCGCGCCAGAACCGCCGCACGCCGTCGCGGTATTGGTCGTTCCATTCCGAGAACGGCGTGGGATAGCTGCCAAGCTGATAGCCACCGGGGCCAATGTCCCAAGGTTCCGCAATCAGCTTTTTCGTCGCTAGAACAGGGTCTTGTCGAATGGCCTTAAAGAAGGCGGAATTCGGGTCAAAGCCATGGCGCGTGCGCCCGAGGGTCGAGCACAGATCGAAGCGAAAGCCGTCGACGCCCATCGTCGTAGCCCAGTACCGCAAACTGTCCATCACCATGCGCATCACCATCGGGTGTTCGATGTTCACGGTGTTGCCGGTGCCGGTATCGTTGATGTAATACCGTTTGTCTTCGTGCAGACGGTAATACGCGCGATTGTCGAGACCACGGAAGCTGAAGGTCGGGCCGTTCTCGTCGCCCTCGCAGGTGTGGTTGTAGACCACGTCGAGAATGACCTCGATCCCCGCCGAATGCAGCCGCGCCACCATGTACTGGAATTCCCAGAGCCGTCCATGGCTGAGATAGCGTGGCTCGGGCGCAAAAAAACCAAGGGTCTGGTAGCCCCAGTAGTTCACCAGCCCCTTCTTGACCAGAAATCTGTCGTTGAGAAAGGCCTGTACCGGCAAAAGCTCAACCGCCGTCACACCCAGTTTGGTCAGGTGGTCCAGCACCGGATCAGAGGCAAGCCCAAGGAAATGGCCAGCATGTTCGATGCCCGGAAAGCGCTTGGTCAGACCCTTCACATGGGCCTCGTAGAACACGCTTTCTTCAAGCGGGGTGCGCGGGGCCTCGTGGTGACCCCAGTCATAGGTGGTGTCCTCGATCACGCCTTTGGGCATGAAACGGGCGCTGTCGCGGGGGTCGGGCGCCTCGACGCCGCCCATCAGCGCGTCGTTCCACGTCGGATGCCCGGTCAGGCGGTGCGCATAGGGGTCAAGCAGCAGCTTGGCGGGGTTGAAGCGGTGGCCGTCGCGCGGCGAAAACGGCCCCGAAGCGCGGTAGCCATAGGCCTGACCCGGGGTGATGCCGGGCACGCGGCCATACCAGATGTCACCGTCGCGTTCGGGCATGACGAGCCGCGCGGTTTCGATGCCGTGCTCGTCGAAGAGACACAGGTGCATCGACTGGGCATGTTGCGAAAAAATGGCGAAATTGACGCCATCCCCGTCGAAGCTCGCCCCAAGAGGCGTGGGGCGTCCGGCGAGGATTTCGGGTGTGGTCATACGGTTTTCACCATCTCGGCATAGAGCGCGGCATAGGTCGCGGCAGAGTGTTCCCAGCCGACCGGAGAGGCCATGGCATTCTTCATCATCCGTCTCCACACTGGCCGATCTGCGTGCAGCTTGACCAGAGACATCAGCGCCTGAGCCAGAGATTGGGCATTAAGTGGATGAAATTGAATGCCGGTTGCACATCCAGCGGCCAATCCGGCAGGCGAGGCGTTGATCACCGTATCGGCCAGCCCGCCGGTCAGCGCCACCACCGGCAGCGTGCCGAAGCGCAAGCCGTAAAGCTGGGTCAGACCGCAAGGTTCGAAGCGTGAGGGCACGAGGATGGCATCGCCCCCGGCGATCATCCGACGTGCCAGCGCTTCGTCATAGCCGATGGTCGTCGCCACGCCCGCATGGCTTTGCGCATAGGCGAGGAAGGCGCGTTCAAGCTCGCGATCCCCAGAGCCCAGCAGCACCAGCTGCCCGCCGCGATCCAGCAGCGCGGGCAGCGCCTGAAGCAGGATGTCGAGCCCCTTTTGCTCGGTCAGCCGCGACACCAGCACGCAGACCGGGCCGGGCCAGTCGGGCAGATCGAATTCCGCGCGCAGGGCGGCGCGGTGTTTGGCCTTGCCAGCGGGGGTGGCATAGGGCGGCGTCCAGAGATCGTCGTCGATGCCGTTGAGCACACCGACCAGATCCTCTTGACGCTCGCGCAGCAGCCCGTCGAGCCCCATGCCGAACTTTGGTGTCATCAGCTCGGACGCGTAGGTCGGCGAGACCGTCGAAAGCTTATCCGCATAGACAAGACCGGCCTTCAACGCGCTGATATTGTTCCAGAACTCGTAGCCCTTTTCGTTGAACCCAGATCGGGGAAGGCCCAGCGTGTCGATCATGTTGGACTGGCAGATGCCCTGAAAGGCGATGTTGTGAATGGTCATCAGCGAGGCGACGCGATCGCCCGCGCCAAGTTCGCGCAGGTAAAGCGGCGCGAAGCCTGACTGCCAGTCGTGACAATGCATGATTTGCGGGAACCAGCCTTCGATGCCATCGACGCAGATCATCGCAGCGGCGCTGGACAGCGCCGCAAAGCGTTCGGGATTGTCGCGCCAGTCGCGCCCTTGCGGGTCGCTGTAGGGGCCACCCTCGCGGTCGAAAAGATGCGGTGCATCAAGAACATATAGAACGTTCTTGCCAAGGGTTCCGCGATAGACCCGCGCAAAGCCGCCAAACAGGTCGTCCAAGTCGGCCACCTTGCGCTTGCGGCCAATGGCTTTCATCACTGCCGGGTAGCCCGGCAGCAATGTGCGCATTTCAACCCCGTGCGGCGCCAGCGCCCCCGGCAACGCCCCCGCGACATCCGCCAGCCCGCCGGTCTTGATCAGTGGCACGCATTCGGATGCAACAGACAGCACTCTGGTCATCGTTCGGCATCCCGTCGGTCAAGCATTCTCTGGGTGATCAGGGTCACGCCCTGAGGGGTGACGCGGAACCACTTCTTGTCTTCTTCGGGGTCTTCGCCAACCACGAGCCCTTCGGGGATGTATACACCCCGGTTGATGACACAATTTTTAAGCCTTGCGTGGCGTGCGACATAAACATCCGGAAGCGCCACGACGCGGTGCAGCGAGGCATAGGAATTGGTGTGCACCATGGTCGAGAGCAGCGACTCGCGGACTTCGGTGCCCGAGATGATGCAGCCCCCCGAAATCATCGAGCTGACAGCTGCGCCGCGCCGGTCTTCTTCGTCGTGAATGAACTTGGCGGGGGGGTGCTGTTCGGAATAGGTCCAGATCGGCCATTCCTGATCCCACAGATCCAGCTCCGGAGTGAAATCGGTCAGGTCGATATTGGCTTTCCAGAACGCATCAATGGTGCCGACATCGCGCCAATAGGCCGGTGCATCGGGGCGCGGGCGCACGCAGCTGTCTTCGAAGCGATGAGCCTGCGCCTTGCCGTCGCGCACCATCGCGGGGATCATGTCATGGCCGAAATCGTGGCTCGATGCCTCGTTCGAAATGTCTTCGATCAGCCGTTCGCGCAGCAGTTTCCAGTCGAAGACATAAATGCCCATCGACACCAGCGTCTTTTCGGGATCGTCGGGCAGCCCGGGCGGATCCTGCGGTTTCTCCAGAAACGAGGTGATGCGATCGTTGCGATCCACCGCCATGCAGCCAAAGGCCGAGGCCTCGCTGCGATCGACCGTCAGGCAGCCAACGGTGACATCCGCGCCGCTTTCGACGTGCTGGCGCAGCATCAGCTCGTAATCCATCTTGTAGATATGATCCCCGGCGAGGATCACGATATGGTCGATGTCATAGCTGTCGATGATGTCGATGTTCTGCGCCACAGCATCCACCGTGCCGCGATACCACATGCCTTCGGAGACCCGCTGCGAGGCGGGCAGGATATCGAGGAACTCGTTGCGCTCGGCGCGAAAGAAGTTCCAGCCGCGCTGCACGTGGCGGATCAGGCTATGCGCCTTGTACTGGGTCGCCAGCGCCATCTTCCGAATGCCCGAATTGAGCGCATTCGACAGGGCAAAGTCGATGATGCGTCCCTTGCCGCCGAAATACACCGCCGGTTTCACCCGGCTGTTGGTCAATTCATACAGGCGTGAGCCGCGGCCCCCGGCCAGCACGAAGGCCATGCTGCGCGCCGTCAGGCGCTGGTTTTTCGTTGGCATCTCAGGTCTCCTCATGATGGCCCGCCACCCGGCCCCGAGAACCGGGCGGCGCTATTTTTATGACCCCGTCAAATCGCTCTAGTGATCGCGCACCAGATAGATCACCGACAGTGGCGGCAGCAGGATCTCTGCATGCGCCGGCTGTCCGTGGCTCTCGCCCGGAAGGGCCTCGATCGCTCCGTAATTGCCGCGATTGCCGCCTCCATAAACCTCGGCATCGCTGTTGAGCGCCTCTTTCCACGTCCCGGCCGAGGGCATGCCCATCCGGTAGCGCGTCTGCTCTTGTGGCGTGAAATTGCACACCACCACCACTTCGGGATCGCCCGGCGCGCCGCGGCGCACCCAGGACAGCACCGAATTCTGGGCATCGTCGCCGCAGATCCACTGGAACCCGTCGGCAAAACAGTCGCGCCGATGTAGCGCCGGCATGTCCCGGTAAAGATGGTTCAGATCGCGCACCAGCCGCTGCACCCCCGAATGCATCGGGCTTTCAAGGCAGGGCCAGTCGATCTGGGCATCGTGGTTCCATTCCGACCGCTGGGCAAATTCCTGCCCCATGAACAGCAGCTTCTTGCCGGGATGCCCCCACATGAAGCCGTAATAGGCGCGCAGGTTGGCGAATTTTTCCCAGTCGTTGCCCGGCATCTTGCCCAGCATCGAGCCCTTGCCGTGCACCACCTCGTCATGGCTGATCGGCAGGATGAAGTTTTCCGAGAATGCATAAACAAGGCCAAAGGTCATCTGGTGGTGATGAAAAGACCGGTGGATCGGATCTTTCTTCATGTATTCAAGGGTGTCGTTCATCCACCCCATGTTCCACTTGAACCCGAAACCAAGCCCGCCCTGATCGACGGGCTGCGACACGCCGGGATAGGCGGTGCTTTCCTCGGCCACGGTCATGATGCCGACGTGATCGCCATAGGCGGCGATGTTCATGCGCTGAAGCAGGGCGATGGCCTCGTAATTCTCGCGCCCGCCGTCCTTGTTGGGCACCCATTCGCCGGGATCGCGCGAATAGTCGCGGTACAGCATCGAGGCCACCGCATCGACGCGCAGCCCGTCGATATGATATTCTTCAAGCCAGTACAGCGCGTTGGACGTGAGGTAGTTGGACACCTCGGCGCGCCCGAAGTTGTAGATCAGCGTGTTCCAATCCTTGTGGAAGCCTTCCTTGGGATCGGCGTGTTCATACAGCGGCGTGCCGTCAAAATTGCCAAGCCCGTGCGGATCGGACGGGAAATGCCCCGGCACCCAGTCAAGGATCACCCCCAGCCCGGCGCGATGCGCGGCGTTGATCAGATCGCGGAATTCATTGGGCAGACCGCAGCGGATGGTCGGGGCGAACATGCCGATGGGCTGATAGCCCCACGAGCCGTCAAACGGATATTCGCTGATCGGCATCAGTTCGATATGGGTAAAGCCCATCTGCGTGACGTATTCCACCAGTTCGGTTGCCGCCTCGATATAGGAAATCGGGCGGCCCCAGTCCTTGCGTCGCCATGAGGGCAGGTGCACCTCGTAGACGCTGATCGCGGCCTCGCGTTGCTGCGCTTCGGCGCGGGTGCCGAGCCAGCCGCTGTCAGACCAGTCATAGGCGCGGATGTCGCGCACGATGGAGGCATTGGCGGGCGGGTGTTCCGAGCCGAATCCCACCGGGTCGGCTTTGCGCGGTTGCATGGCCCCATCGGCGCCGATGATCTCGTAGCGATAGAACGCGCCATCCCCGACATAGGGAATGAAGATCTCCCAGACGCCGGTGGCGCCGCGGCGGCGCATGGCATGGCGACGCCCGTCCCAGCCGTTGAAATCGCCCACCACCGAGACCCGGCGCGCATTCGGGGCCCAGACGGCGAAATGGGTGCCGTGCTGGTCTTCGTGCTGCATCACATGGGCGCCAAGGGCTTCCCAGAGCCGCAGGTGGCTGCCTTCGCCCAGCAGGTATTCATCGAGTTCGCCGAGCACCGGGCCAAAGCGATAGGCGTCTTCGTAATCCCAGTGCCGGCCCTGCGCGCTGCCGCGCAGGTAATAGGGCAAATCGCCGGGAACCGGGCCGCGAAAGATGCCCGGTGCCTCTGCGACCGGTTCCAGCCGGTGCGAGGCCTCGCCGATCATCGCCCACATTTCTTCGGCGCCGGGGTCGAAGGCGGTCACGTGCCGGGCGCCGTCGAAGACATGCGGCCCAAGCAGCGCAAAAGGATCGTCGTGATGCCCGTTGATCAGGCGGTGAAAGTCCGGGGCGGAGGGGTGAATTTCATCCATCATACCCCGGAGCTTAGTACACTATTGGCGCTCTGCAATGGTCCAGATCAAGGTTGCCCGACGATCAGGTCAAAAGACTCTCTGCTTTCCAGATATCCTTCATGTAGCCACGGATCGTCCGGTCGGACGAGAACCAGCCCGAGCGCGCGGTGTTGAGCGCCGCCATGCGTTCCCATCCCTGACGGTCGGCAAAGGCCCGGTCAACCTCGCGTTGCGCACGCCAGTAATCGGTGAAATCCGAACAGACGAGGAAGTAATCCGGCCCTTCGAGATTGTTGACCACGCCGTGATAGCGTTCGGGTTCGGAGGGGTTGAAGCGCCCCTCGCGGATGATCCGGAGCGCCCCGGCAAGGCGGGGATCGGCGTCGATGGCCTGACGCGCGTGGTTCTCGACGCTGCGCCGTTCCATCACCTCTTCGGCGGTCATGCCGAACAGGAAGAAATTCTCGGCCCCGACATGATCGCGGATTTCCACGTTCGCACCGTCCAGCGTGCCGACGGTGGGCGCGCCGTTCAGGGCGAATTTCATGTTGCCGGTGCCCGAGGCTTCCTTGCCCGCGGTCGAGATCTGTTCCGACAGGTCCGCCGCTGGCACCAGCTTTTCCGCCAGCGTCACGTTGTAGTTCGGCAGGAAGGCGATCTTGAGATATTTGTTGGTCACCGGGTCGTTGTTGATCACAAGGGCAGCGTCGTTGATCAGCCGGATGATGTCCTTGGCAAAGAAATAGCCCGGCGCCGCCTTGCCGGCGAACAGCTTCAGGCGCGGGATCCAGCCAGCGTCGGGGTTCTCGCGGATTTCCTGCCAGTGGGCGATGGCCTCGAGGATGTTGAGGTGCTGACGCTTGTATTCATGCATCCGCTTGATCTGCACATCGAACAGCATCGACGGATCGACATGCAGACCATAGGTCTGGCCCATCCAGTTCGACAGCTCGACCTTGTTCTGGCGTTTGACCTCGCCGTATTTGTCCAGCCATGCGCTGTCTTCGATGAACGGTTCCAGCTTTTCAAGCTGTTCAAGATCATCGACCCAGCCGCCACCGATGGACTCGGTGATCAGCCCGGCCAGCGCCGGGTTGCAGGCCAGCAGCCAGCGGCGCGGGGTGACGCCATTGGTCTGGTTGACGATCCGCTCGGGGTGCAGGCGGTGCAATTCGGAGAACACCGTGGTTTTCATCAGATCGGTGTGCAGTGCCGAGACGCCGTTCACATGATGCGCCATCACAAAGGACAGCTGGCCCATCTTGACCTGATGGTCCGAACGCATCGACTGGGTGCGCGAGGGGTGCTGCGTGGCATGCGCATTGTCGATCTGGTCGATCAGTTGCAGGTGACGCGGCAGCAGGCGGCCGAACAGACCCTCACCCCAGGATTCCAGCGCCTCGGGCAGAAGGGTGTGGTTGGTGTAGCTCAGCGTGCCGCGGGCGATCTCGACCGATTCCTCGAAGGACAGGCCGCGCTCGTCATGCAGGATGCGCACCAGTTCCGGGCCGGCAATCGCCGGGTGGGTGTCGTTGAGCTGGATCGCCACCTTGCTTGGCAGTTTGCGCAGATTGCCGAACTGGTGATTGAAGCGGCGCAGGATGTCGCGCAGCGCGGCGGCGGTCAGGAAATATTCCTGCTTGAGCCGCAGCTCCTTGCCCTGCTCGGTGGTGTCGTCCGGGTAGAGCACGCGCGAGATGGTGCGGGCCAGCGCCTCGGGCGCGGCGGCGCGGGCATAATCGCCATGGTTGAACGCATCGAGATCGAACGGATGGATGGCGCGGCCCGACCAGAGGCGCAGCGTGTTGGCCCAGCGGCCCTTGTAGCCGACCACGGGGGTGTCAAAGGCCTCGGCCTCGACCTCTTCGCCGGGATACCAGCGCACGGTTTCGCCGCGCACATCGACATGGCCACCAAAGCCGATCCGGTAGCGCACTTCGGGGCGTTCGAATTCCCATGCATGGCGTTGGCCAAGCCATTGTTCGGGCTGCTCGACCTGCCGCCCGTCGACAAAGCTTTGCCGGAACAGCCCGTGTTCGTAGCGGATGCCATAGCCATGCGCCGGGCAGCCGATGGTCGACAGGCTTTCAAGGAAACAGGCGGCAAGACGGCCAAGCCCGCCGTTGCCCAGCGCCGCGTCGGGTTCATCCGACAGCACCTCGTGGTAATCCTTGGAGAATTCCGCCAGCGCCGCCTTGGCCTCTTCGACGAGTTCGAGGTTGACGATGCCATCCTCGAGCAAGCGCCCGATCAGGAATTCCATCGACAGGTAATAGACGCGCTTTGCCCCGGTTTCATAGGTCTTTTCAGTGGCCTTGAACCAGGCATCGACGATGCGATCGCGCACGGCGTAACTCAGCGCCATGCGCCAATCCTCCAGGATCGCGTGTTCGGGGTCCTTGCCAAAGGAATAGGTCAGGTGCCGAACAATGGAATCGCGAAGCGAGGGGGTTGATAGCTGCAACATGAGCGTCTTCTTTCCTTTGAGGAACCGCGCGCCCCGGCGCGGAAACACCTCTGTCTCAACAGGCGGGGCGCTAAAAGGCAAGATTGTGCCAGCGTTAGTCGTGCAATTGCAACTGTTCGGTCAAGTGGCACGCACATCCCGTCAGTGCCGCGTAATCGTCAGTCAGAAGATGGATGGGGAATTGCGCCATGAACTCGCTGAACCGGCCCTTGTCGCCAAAGCCCTCTGGGAAGCCATGGCTGAGCAGGTGCGGGCCGAAATGCCGCGCCACGCCGCCGATCAGGAAAATGCCGCCAAAGGGCAGGGTGGTCAGCGCCAGATCGCCGCAGACCCGGCCCAGCAGGGTCGAGAACATGCGCACCGCCGCGATGGCGCGCGGGTGGCCGGTTTCCATCAGCGCCATGATCTCTGCCGCGCTTTTGGGATCTTCGATGGCCTCCTCGACGCAGAGCCAGTTCCAGATGCGCTCGAAGCCGCGCCCCGACAGGAAATGCTCGATGCCGGGGCTTTCATGCAGCCGCGAGACGTGCTGGAGCAGCCGCAGTTCTTCGTCGGATCGCAGGCCCAGCGTGGCATGTCCGGCCTCGGCCGGGGGCACCAGCGTGCGATCGCCAAGGCGATAGACCGGGGCCGCATTCATGCCGGTGCCGACCCCCACCACCAGCCGCGCAGACTGCGGGCTGGCCGGCTTGCCGGGCATCAGCGTGGTCAGGTTTTCGGGCGCGATATGGCCCAGCGCATGGCCCTGCGCCTGCAAATCGTTGAGCACCGCCAGCGTGTGTGCGCCGGTGGCCTCGTGCAGCATCTCGCGATCGACCGTCCAGTCGATGTTGGTCAGCCGCCCGGCGCTGTCGCGCACCGGCCCGGCCACCGCAACGCAGCAGCCCTGGGGCGCTACGCCGGTTTCGCTCAGGTACTGGCGCAGCACCGCGTCGATGCCCGGATAATCGACGTTGCGATAGCTTCTGGCGCTGCTCAGGTCGACCTCGGTGCCGTGGCCCAGCGCAACCCGTGTGTTGGTGCCGCCGATATCCGCAAGAACCGCCGTGATGTTTTCGCTCATCGTCCTGCCTCCGTCAGTGCCGCCTTCATCGCGTGGTAGGAGCCTTTTGGCGTGCGCGCAAGCGTGTCGAAATCCACATGGACAAGGCCAAAGCGCTTGTCATAGCCAAAGCTCCATTCGTAATTGTCCAGCAGCGACCACGCGAAGTAGCCCTTGACCGGGGCACCGCCCGCAATGGCGCGGGCCACCTGTGACAGATGCTTTTCGTAGTAGTCGATGCGATGCGGGTCGCGGCATTCCCCGGCCATGATGTCGTCATGCGCCGCCATGCCGTTTTCGGTCACGTATAGCGGCAGATCGCCGGTGTATTCGCGGGCGGTGCGGATCAGGAAATCATGCAGCCCCTCGGGGTAGATTTCCCAGTCCATATAGGTCTTTGGCAGCACGCCGGGCACATCCGCCAGCGATGGCCATGGCGCGCGCGGATCGGCGGCGATGTTCTTGCGCGTGTAGTAATTGATGCCGCACCAGTCGAGCGGCTGCGAGATCAGCGCCATGTCATCCTGCCAGCCTGATGGCAGATGCGGCTCCAGGCCCTCGAGCACGATGGCGGGGTATTCGCCCTTGAACACGCCGCCCATGAACCAGCGGTTGTAGATGCCATCGTAGCGCGCGGCGGCAAGGCGGGAAGCCTCGCTGTCATCGGCAGGGTTCGACCATTCAAGGTTGAACACCCCGCCAAGCCCATCCATGCCCAGCCCGCGCATCACCTGCGTGGCGCGGCCATGCGCCAGCAGCACGTGATGCATGGCGCGGGCAGCGGCGCGGATGTCGCGGATGCCGGGCGCTTGCAGCCCCATGAAATGCGACAGCCATGCCACGCACCACGGCTCGTTGATCGGGGCGACGGTGGCCATGCGATCGCCCAGCCGGGTCATCACGATCTCGGTATAGTCGGCGAACCAGTCGCCGATGTCGCCGTTGCGCCAGCCGCCCAGATCGGCCAGCGCCGAGGGCAGTTCCCAGTGATACAGCGTGGCATAGGGGGCAAGGCCGCGTTCCAGCATCGCATCGGTCAGCCGGTCGTAGTAATCCAGCCCTTCGGCATTCACTGCGCCGCGCCCATCGGGCAGCACCCGCGCCCATGAGATCGAAAAGCGGTAGGCATCGAAACCCGCAGCCGCCACGAGGTCAAGATCCTCGGGGTAGCGGTGATAGTGATCGCAGGCGCGCCCGCCATCTTCGGCGCGGCTGACATTGCCGGGCGTGGCGGCGTAGTCATCCCAGTGGGTGCGGCCCGCGCTGCCAAAGGCGTGGCCTTCGATCTGATAGCTCGAGGTGGCGGTGCCGAAGATGAAATCCTCGGGGAAATCCTTTCGGGTCAGTTTCATGCAGGGGCCTTCGACTGGACAGAGGGGGCAGGGCCGGTCGAGGCCCCGATGATCAGTTGCGCTTCGAGAATGCGGGTTTCGGGGGGGCGGCCCGGTTCTGCGATGCGCCGCAGCAGCATCTCGGCGGCCAGCCGCCCGGCCTCGCGCACCGGCGAGCGGGTCGCGGTAAAGATCGGCACGTCGCGCCCGTTCGACAAATAGCTGAAATCGTCGTCATGGGTCAGCACCGACACGTCGCGCCCCATCTCCAGCCCGGCCTCGTGCAGCGCCCGCCGCACCCCGATGGCCGAGATCAGCGACGAGACAAGAAAGGCGGTCGGCGGTGCCTCCAGCGCCAGCATCTCGCTTGCCGCGCGATAGCCGTAGGGTTCCGTCATCTCTTGCCCGCTGATGATCGCGGGGTCCGGGGCAAGACCGCGCGCGCGTAGTGCCTCGGTATAGCCGACCCGGCGGCGATGGGCGAAATCCATGTATTCGAGCCCGTTGAGCAGCGCGATGCGCCGGTGCCCGAGATCGAGCAGGAACGAGGTCGCCCGGCGAAAGGCGCTGGCGTTGTCCATGTCGATCCAGCTGTAGGGCTGCGCGATGTCCGAGGCCCGCCCATGCACGACAAAGGGCATGCCCAGCCCGGTCAGGAAGGGGATGCGCCCGTCCGCAATCTTTGGCCCGTGAACGATGATGCCATCGACATGGCCCTTGGTCTTGAGTCGGCGGTAATTGTCGGCCTCGTCCGCGTCTCCGGTCAGGGTCAGCGTCATGTCGTAGCCGGCGGCAAGATAGGTTTCCGAGGCGCCCGCGATGAAATCGCCGAACACCGGATTCATCATCTCGTGGCTGGTCGAAATCGGAATCACGTGGCCGATGGCCATGGCGCGGCCGGTCGCCAGCCCGCGGGCGCGCGGATTGGCGACATAGCCCGCCGCAAGCGCCGCCTCGCAGACCCGTTTTCGGGTCGCTTCGGACACTTCCGGGTAACCGTTGAGCGCGCGGCTCACCGTGGTCTGCGACAACCCGAGCTGGGTCGCAAGCTGTTTGAGGTTCATCGCCCTGGTCCCCCGTCCCAATCCAAAGCGCTTCGAATTTGCGTCAGCGTAACCGCAAATCCGGGGGGAGGTGAAGGCCCTTTCTCCATCCGTCGCAATGGCGATGGCGCAGCATGAAAACATCGCGAAAAACTGGCAACCGGTGATTGACACGCTAAGTCGCTCGTAAGACCCTGCGGCAAGTTCAAAGCGCTTTGAAGCGACTCGGGAGGGATTCGTTTGAAGTGCAGACTGATGCGCGGGATCAACCGCAACAAGACGGGAGGAACGTCATGACAGCACAGATCAAACGCCGGATCCTAGGAGGCGCTGCCGTCGCGGCGCTGCTGGCCGGTGCCGCCTCGGCGCAGGACATGCCTTTTGCCATCGGCGAGGGCGGGTTTCACTGGGATGGCTACACCGCCTTTGCCGACAAATACGACCTGAGCGGGCAGACCGTCACCATTACGGGGCCGTGGACCGGCAACGAAAAGGCCAAGGTCGACATCATGTTCCGCTACTTCGAAGAGGCGACCGGGGCCGAGGTGAATTATTCCGGCTCGGACAGTTTCGAACAGGATATCGTGATTTCCGCCCGCGCGGGGACAGCACCCAATCTCGCGGTGTTTCCGCAGCCGGGCCTTGCAGCCGATATGGCGAAACAGGGGCTGCTGACGCCGCTGCCCGACGAGACTGCCAGCTGGGTCGCCGAGAATTACGCCGCCGGGCAAAGCTGGGTCGATCTGGCCACCTACGAGGGCGAGGATGGCGAAGACCATCTTTACGGCCAGTTCTACCGCGTCGATCTGAAATCGCTGGTGTGGTATTCGCCCATCGCCTTTGACGAAATGGGCTACGAAATCCCCGAGTCGATGGAAGAGCTCAAGGAGCTGACCGAGCAGATCGTCGACGATGGTGGCACGCCGTGGTGCATTGGGCTGGGGTCGGGCGCGGCCACCGGCTGGCCTGCGACCGACTGGGTCGAAGACCTGATGCTGCGGCTCCAGCCGCCCGAGGTCTACGATGACTGGGTGAGCAACGCGATCCCGTTCGACGACCCCAAGGTTATCGAGGCGATCGACGATTTCGGCTGGTTCGTGAAGACCGACGATTACGTCAAGGGTGGCAGCCAGGCCGCGGCCACCACCGATTTCCGCGACAGCCCGGCGGGCCTGTTTGCCGTGCCGCCAGAATGCTACATGCACCGGCAGGCGAGTTTCATTCCGGCGTTCTTCCCCGACAACGCCGAGCTGGGCGACAACGTCGATTTCTTCTACTTCCCAGCCTATGAGGACAAGGATCTTGGCACCCCGGTGCTTGGGGCCGGGACGCTGTTTTCGATCACCAACCCGTCCGAGGCGACCGATGTCCTGCTGGAATGGCTCAAGGAGCCGATCGCGCATGAGCTGTGGATGGCGCAGGACGGGTTCCTGACCGCCCATGCGGGGGTCAACCTTGACGTCTATGCAACCGATGCACAGCGCGCCATGGGCGAGATCATCGCCGATGCGACCACCTTCCGCTATGATGCGTCGGATCTGATGCCGTCGGAAATCGGCGCGGGGGCCTTCTGGTCCGGCATGGTCGATTTTGTCACCAGCCAATCGGCCGAAGACGCGGCAGCGGCGATCCAGTCGCGCTGGGATACGCTGAAGTAAAGCGCCGCGCGCCCTTCACTGGGCGCGCCTTCGCATCCAGGGGGGCGACCATGTCACCAATGCTTCAGGGCATCCTGACCATCATTATCGGCGTGGGCGGCTGCCTTGCCTATTTCTACGGATCGAACCTGATCCTCGATAGGGTGATCTTTCCGCCCCGATCCGACGATCAGGGTAGAAACATCCGCCGCGCCACCATGGTGCGCCCGTGGCTGTTTTTGCTGCCAGCGATCCTCGCGCTGGGGCTTTACCTTGTTTACCCGGTGATCGGCAGCTTCATCCGCTCGCTCTACGACCGCTCGGGCGATAGCTTCGTGGGCCTTGGCAATTATGTCGACATGATCGGGGAACCCGGTTTCCGAACCGCCGTGTTCAACAATTTCCTGTGGATCCTGTTCGTGCCTGCCGCCTCGACCTTTTTCGGTCTTCTGGTGGCGCAACTCACCGACCGGCTGCGCTGGGGTAGCATCGCCAAGTCCCTGATCTTCATGCCGATGGCGATCAGCTTTGTCGGCGCCTCGCTGATCTGGAAATTCGTCTATGCCGGTGATCCGGACATTGGCGTCATCAATGCCATCGGGGCCTATTTCGGGGCCGAGCCGGTCGATCCGCTGCAAATCCCGTTCTGGAACAACTTCTTCATCATGATCATCATGGTCTGGATGCAGACCGGATTTGCCATGGTGATCCTGTCGGCGGCGCTGCGCGGCATTCCCGAAGAAACCATCGAGGCCGCGATCATCGACGGCGCGAACCCGTTCCAGCTGTTCTTCAAGATCAAGGTGCCGCAGATCGCCGGTACCATTGGCGTGGTCTGGACCACCATCACCTTCCTGACGCTCAAGGTCTTCGACATCGTTTACACCATGACGGGCGGCAATTTCGAAACCGACATCCTGCCGAGCTACATGATGGATTACATGTTCCGCGACGACGGGCGCGCGACGGCGGTCGCCTTTGTCATCATGCTGATCGTCACGCCGGTGATGATCTACAACATCCGTCAGGCGCGGAGGGAACTGTAATGGACAATCTTGCCGGACAGAAAACCTCGCTGTCGATCGTCACCAACCTTGCGGTGATCTTCCTCGTGGTGATCTGGATGATCCCCACCGTCGGCCTGCTGGTGTCGTCGTTCCGCGAGCGGGCGCAGATTTCGGAAACCGGCTGGTGGGAGTCGCTGTTCCCGGTCGAGGCTGCGGTGCGGGTGCGCCCCTCGGCCGCGGGCGCGGGCATGGATGGCGCTTACGGCGTGCTGACGGGAAACCTGTTCGAAGGCGGCACCGGCAGCGTCTCGGCCTTTGGCCTGATCGGGCGCGAGCCGGGCGCGGCAAAGGTCGGCGAGACCTATGCATGGTACGAGGTCACCATCACCGAAGACGGCGCGCTTGACGACGAGCGCATCGAGATCGCCTATCCCGCCGGCGAAGAGCCGCAATTCCCCGACACCACGGCGGACGGGCTGCCGATCACCCCCGGCAGCGGCGTGTTGCAACGCTCACTCACCGTCGCAGAGAACGGCGATTTCACCTATATCGACGAGGGCGAGATCAGCCGCGATCCGTCGATCTATGTGGTCACCACGCAGCCGCCGGATTTCGGCTTGCAGAACTACCAGCAGATCCTGACCTCCGACGGAATGGACCGGGCGTTCATCAACACGCTGACAGTCACCGTGCCCGCCACGGTGATCCCGATCCTGATCGCGGCCTTTGCCGCCTATGCGCTGGCGTGGATGGAATTTCCGGGCAAGGGCTGGCTGGTCGCGGCAGTTGTCGGCCTGCTGGTGGTGCCGTTGCAACTGGCGCTGGTGCCGATGCTGACGCTGCACAACAAGATCGGCATCGGGCAAAGCTTTCTGGGCATCTGGATGGCGCATACCGGCTTTGGCCTGCCGCTGGCGGTCTACCTTTTGCGCAATTACATGATCGGGCTGCCGCGCGACATCATCGAATCCGCCAAGGTCGACGGGGCCACCGATTTTCAGGTGTTCACCAAGATCGTGCTGCCGCTCAGTTTCCCGGCGCTGGCCAGCTTTGCCATCTTCCAGTTCCTGTGGACATGGAACGATCTGCTGGTGGCCAAGGTCTTCCTGCCCGCCGGCAGCGACAGCTGGGTGATGACCGTCAAGATCGCCGACGACCTTCTGGGCTCGCGCGGCGGCGACTGGGGCATCCTCGCGGCGGCGGCCTTTGTGTCGATCGCGGTGCCCTTGCTGGTCTTCTTCTTCATGCAGAAATACCTCGTGCGCGGCCTGCTGGCCGGCTCGGTGAAATAGGACGTTACGATGAGCGACACGAACCCGAACCAGTATCTGACCAAAGAGCCCGACTGGTGGCGCGGGGCGGTGATCTACCAGATCTATCCGCGCAGCTTTCAGGACAGCAACGATGACGGCGTGGGCGATCTTCTGGGCATCGCCAGCCGTCTGCCCTATGTCGCCTCGCTGGGGGTCGATGCGGTGTGGATCTCGCCGTTCTTCCGCTCGCCGATGAAGGACTTCGGCTATGACGTCAGCGATTATTGCGACGTCGATCCGATGTTCGGCACGCTCGCCGATTTCGATGTGCTGATCCAGTCGGCCCATGCTCACGGGCTGAAGGTGCTGATGGATCTGGTGATCTCGCACAGCTCGACCGAGCATCCGTGGTTTGTCGAAAGCCGCGCCTCGCGCGACAACCCCAAGGCCAACTGGTACGTCTGGGCCGATGCCAAGCCCGATGGCACGCCGCCCAACAACTGGCTGTCGATCTTTGGCGGATCGGCGTGGCAATGGGATGCGACACGCTGCCAGTATTACCTGCACAACTTCCTGACCGAGCAGGGCGATCTGAATTTCCACGAGCCGCAGGTGCAGGACGAATTGCTGAAAATCGCGCGCTTCTGGCTGGATCGCGGCGTCGATGGCTTCCGGCTTGATACGGTGAATTTCTACACCCATGACGCGCAGCTGCGCGACAATCCGCCCCTGCCACCCGAAGAGCGCAACCCGATCACCGCCCCGGCGGTCAACCCCTACACATGGCAGAACCATCTTTACGACAAGACGCGGCCCGAGAACCTTCTGTTCCTGAAGAAATTGCGCAGCCTGATGAACGACTATCAAGCCGCCGCCGTCGGCGAGATCGGCGAGGACCAGCGCGGGCTTGAAGTGCTGGGCGATTACACCCGTGGCAGCGATCACCTGCATATGTCCTACGCGTTCGAGCTGCTGTCGGACCACGCGCCCACCGCCGCCTATATCGCCAAGGTGATGGATGACATCGCGGAAAAAGCCCCCGGTGGCTGGGCCTGCTGGGCGTTTTCCAACCATGACGTGGTGCGCCATGTCTCGCGCTGGAATATCCCGGAGCAGGCGGCGCGGATGTACATCACCCTGATGATGTGCCTGCGCGGATCGGCCTGTCTTTATCAGGGCGAAGAGCTGGGCCTGCCCGAGGCCGATGTCGCCTTCGAGGATCTTCAGGACCCTTACGGCAAGCGCTTCTGGCCGGCCTTCAAAGGCCGCGACGGCGCCCGCACCCCGATGGTCTGGGAGGCGGATGCCCATAACGGCGGCTTCACCACCAGCTCGCATCCGTGGCTTCCGGTCAGCCCCGAGCATCTGCGGCGCACCGTGGCGGCGCAGGAAAAGGACCCCGCGGCCATTTTGCACCACTACCGGCACGCGATCAGCTTTCGCCATGCCCATGCCGCGCTGAAAACCGGCGATATCAGCCATGTCAGCCACGAGGGCAACGTGCTGAAATTCCACCGCTGCCTTGGCGACAAGGAAATCTTCTGCGGCTTCAACATCAGCGACGAGCTGGCAACCGTCGAGGCGCCGCAGGGCAAGTGGTTCCAGATCGGCGAGGAACTTGGCTCGGCCGGGCCTTTGCCCGACGGTAAGCTGCATTTCGGGCGCTGGCAGCCTGTGCTCGCGCTCAAACGGTAACGGGGGGAAGACCAATGGCCGATCTGAAACTGAGCGATGTGGGCAAGACCTACGGTGGCACCATCGAAGTGCTTAAACACATCGATCTCGAGATCGAGGCGGGCGAGCTGATCGTCTTTGTCGGCCCGTCGGGTTGTGGGAAATCGACCCTGCTGCGGATGATCGCCGGGCTGGAAAAGATCACCTCGGGCACGCTGGAGATCGACGGTCAGCGCGTCAACGATGTGCCCCCGGCGCAGCGCGGCATCGCCATGGTGTTCCAGAGCTACGCGCTGTACCCGCATATGACGGTGCGCGACAACATGTCCTTTGCGCTTCAGATCGCCAAGAAGCCCAAGGCCGAGATCACCGAGGCGGTGGAGCGCGCGGCAAAGATGCTGCAACTGACGCCTTATCTCGATCGCCTGCCCAAGGCGCTGTCGGGCGGGCAGCGCCAGAGGGTGGCCATCGGGCGTGCCATCGTGCGCGACCCCAAGGTGTTTCTGTTCGACGAGCCATTGTCGAACCTTGATGCGGCGCTGCGGGTGGCGACGCGGATCGAGATCGCCCAGCTCAAGGAACAGATGCCCGACCGGACGATGATCTACGTCACCCATGATCAGGTCGAGGCGATGACGCTGGCCACACGGATCGTGGTGCTTGCCAACAAGGGCATTGCGCAGGTCGGCTCTCCGCTCGAACTCTACGAGACACCCAACAGCGAATTCGTCGCGCAATTCATCGGCTCTCCGGCGATGAACCTGCTGCCGGGCGAGATCACCAGCACCGGAATGCGCACCACGGTCAGGCTCGAGGGCGGCGGCACCGCGGTGTCGGATATCCCGACCGGGGACGGCGATCTTGGCCTGTCGGTCAATGTCGGCGTGCGGCCTGAGGATTTCACCATTGCACGGCAGGCGGGGATCTATACCGGGCAGGTCGCGCTGACCGAAGCGCTCGGCGAGGTGACCCTGCTGCATTTCGAGCCGGACCCGGCCGCGAAAGAGCCGGTCATCGCCAAGCTTCCCGGCATTCATCAGGGGCTGCGCGGCAACACTGTCAAGCTGACGGCGGACCCGGCCAAGGTGCATCTGTTCAGCGAGGGGCGCTCGCTGGTCTACCGCTGACGCCCGTGCGCGCCGCGAGCTTCGGGGCGCGCGCCGAAAGCCTGCGGGCGCCTGTGAGAACATGGCGCGAACGCCAGAGTCCGATTGCCCAAGCGATCTACACAGGCGAGACCGAATTTCAGCGTCGCAGCGTGAAGTTCGCGATATGTTCACCATTTGCCATTGGCGAAGGCGGGTCGCTCGCCTATGTAACCGGCTATCCGTCCCCGGAGGTCTCATGCCTGAGCTGAAGCAGATCGAAGTTCGCGGCGCGCGCGAGCACAACCTGAAATCCATCGACGTGGACATTCCGCGCGACGAGCTGGTGGTGATCACCGGCCTGTCGGGGTCTGGCAAATCGTCGCTGGCCTTCGACACGGTCTATGCCGAGGGGCAGCGCCGCTACGTTGAATCGCTCAGCGCCTATGCGCGGCAATTCCTCGACATGATGGAAAAGCCCGATGTCGATCAGATCTCCGGCCTGTCCCCGGCGATCTCCATCGAGCAGAAGACCACGTCGAAGAACCCGCGCTCCACCGTCGGTACGGTGACCGAGATCTACGATTACCTGCGCCTGCTGTTTGCCCGCGTCGGAACCCCGTACAGCCCCGCCACCGGTATGCCCATCGAGGCGCAGCAGGTGCAGGACATGGTCGACCGGGTGATGGCGATGGAGGAGGGCACGCGCGGCTACCTGCTTGCCCCGATCATCCGTGACCGCAAGGGCGAATACCGCAAGGAAATGCTGGAACTGCGCAAGCAGGGCTTTCAGCGCGTCAAGGTCGACGGCGAATTCCACGAGCTTGATACGCCGCCGACGCTCGACAAGAAATTCCGCCATGACATCGACGTGGTGGTCGACCGCATCGTGGTGCGTGAAGGGCTGGAGACGCGGCTTGCCGACAGTTTCCGCACCGCGCTGGATCTGGCCAACGGCATCGCCATTCTGGAAACCGCGCCCAAGGACGGCGAGCCCGAGCGCATCACCTTTTCCGAGAATTTCGCCTGCCCGGTCAGCGGCTTCACCATCCCCGAGATCGAACCGCGGCTGTTCTCGTTCAACGCCCCGTTTGGCGCGTGCCCCGATTGCGACGGCCTTGGCATGGAGCTGTTCTTTGACGAGCGGCTGGTGGTGCCGGACGCGACGCTCAAGGTCTATGACGGGGCCATCGCGCCATGGCGCAAGGGCAAATCGCCGTATTTCCTGCAGACCATCGAAAGCATCGCCAAGCATTACGAGTTCAACAAGAACGACCGCTGGAAGGATCTTCCGGCGCATGTGCAGCAGGTCTTCCTGCACGGTTCCGGCGACGAGGAAATCGGTTTTCGCTATGACGAGGGAGGGCGTGTCTACAACGTCTCCCGCGTTTTTGAAGGCGTCATTCCCAACATGGAACGCCGCTACCGCGAGACCGACAGCAACTGGGTGCGCGAGGAATTCGAGCGCTATCAGAACAACCGCCCCTGCGGCACCTGCGACGGCTACCGCCTGCGTGAAGAAGCCTTGGCGGTCAAGATCGGCACCCCCGGCAACCTTATGCACATTGGTCAGGTGGTGCAGATGTCGATCCGCGAGGCGCATGACTGGATCGAGACGGTTCCCGCCGCGCTGACCAAGCAGAAGAACGAAATCGCCCGCGCCATCCTCAAGGAAATCCGCGAGCGGCTGGGATTTCTCAACAACGTGGGCCTGGAATATCTGACCATGAGCCGCGCCGCCGGCACGCTGTCGGGCGGCGAAAGTCAGCGTATCCGGCTGGCCAGCCAGATCGGTTCGGGGCTGACCGGGGTTCTCTACGTGCTCGACGAGCCGTCCATCGGGCTGCACCAACGCGATAATGACCGGCTCATCGGCACGCTTAAATCGCTGCGCGATCAGGGCAACACGGTGATCGTGGTCGAACATGACGAAGACATGATCCGTCAGGCCGATTACGTCTTTGACATCGGCCCCGGTGCCGGGGTTCATGGCGGCCGCGTCGTCGCCAAGGGCACCCCGGCCGAGATCATTGCCGACCCGGCAAGCCTCACCGGCCAGTACCTTGCCGGAACCCGCGAAATCGCCGTGCCCAAGACCCGCCGCAAGGGCAACAAGAAAAAGCTCAAGGTGGTCAAGGCGACGGGCAACAACCTCAAGACCGTCACGGCGGAATTCCCGCTGGGCATGTTCGTCTGCGTCACCGGCGTGTCGGGCGGCGGCAAGTCCACGCTGACCATCGAAACGCTGTACAAGAACGCCGCGATGAAGCTGAACGGCGCGCGGGAAACCCCGGCGCCCTGCGAGACAATCAAGGGGTTCGAGCATCTCGACAAGGTCATCGACATTGACCAGCGCCCCATCGGGCGCACGCCGCGATCCAACCCCGCGACCTATACCGGCGCCTTCACCCCGATCCGCGACTGGTTCGCCGGGCTCCCCGAGGCCAAGACGCGCGGTTACAAGCCGGGGCGGTTCAGCTTCAACGTCAAGGGCGGGCGCTGCGAGGCCTGTCAGGGCGACGGCGTCATCAAGATCGAGATGCACTTCCTGCCCGACGTTTATGTCGAATGCGAGACCTGCAAGGGCAAGCGCTACAACCGCGAAACGCTCGAGGTGCAGTTCAAGGGCAAGTCCATCGCCGATGTTCTGGATATGACCGTCGAAGAGGCGCAGACCTTCTTTCAGGCGGTGCCGTCGATCCGCGAAAAGATGGACGCGCTGATGCGCGTGGGTCTGGGCTATGTCAAGGTCGGCCAGCAGGCGACCACCCTGTCTGGCGGCGAAGCGCAGCGCGTCAAACTGTCAAAGGAGCTGGCGCGCCGTTCGACCGGTCGCACGCTGTATATCCTCGACGAGCCGACCACCGGCCTGCATTTCGAGGATGTCCGTAAGTTGCTCGAAGTGCTGCACGAACTGGTGGAGCAGGGCAATTCCGTGGTGGTGATCGAGCATAATCTCGATGTCATCAAGACCGCCGACCACATCATCGACATCGGCCCCGAAGGTGGCGATGGCGGCGGCGAGATCGTTGCCACCGGCACACCCGAACAGGTCGCCGCGGTCGAGCGCAGCCATACCGGGCGTTACCTTGGGCCAATGCTTCAGCCGCGCACGGTTGCGGCGGAATAAACCCCTGTCGAAAATGGCCGGACCCGCCGGGCCCGGCCATCGCGTTTCTGGCGCGATCAGTTGGTCAGGGCGTTGATCAGGCCGATCGCCGCAAGGATCTTTTGCGTGTCGGGATCGACCCGGATCACATCGCCGCCACGGTGGTAATAGGTGCCGCTGCCCAGACCGTAGCGCTCGGGGTGGCTGACCCGCACATAGCCGCTGGGAATGCGGTCGCCGCGCTTGTGGTGCAGCTCCTGACGGACCTCGCGGGTATCCTTTTTCGCCTTTTGCTCGACGCGCTTGTCGTCGCGATCGTCGTGATTCTTTGCCTGACCAGGGGCTTCGCAAGCCGGGCTTTTCTTGGCCAGCCCGGGCGGGCAGTCCTTTGATCCGGCGTTGGCGGCCATCGGCGCACCAAGCGCGAGAATGGATACTGCGGCGAGGGTGAGGGTGCGGAACATTATGTGTCTCCAGAGGGCTGTCTGAAGATACAACGTGGCAGCTTGGCAGTTCCGTCCCAGAAAAATTACCGAAAGCGAAAAATTGCTCACGGCGCGGGGCCGTGAGCGATGGGCCTACTTCTTCATCGGGCAGCTGTTCACGCCGATGAGCGAGTAGAGCGGACAGCGCCCCATAAGGCCGGTCGCGAGGGGAATGATCCCCAGCAGATAAAGCCAGTGGTAGGGGCCATCGGTCAGGAAGAAAGCGGCGATCATCAGTGCGCCGACGGCGATGCGCAGGATCTTGTCGATCCCTCCGACATTCTTTGCAAACATGGCGTGTCCTTTCGGGTGTTGCTGCCTTGGTCTGCCCGAGTCGCGCCGCCCTGTCTGTGACCTAGTCACACAGCGCAGACTATTGCGACCAGCCCGGCGCGCGCTTTTCGAGGAATGCTGCAATCCCCTCGTTGGTGTCGCGCCACAGCATGTTCTCGACCATGACAGCCCCGGCGTAGGCATAGGCCTCGTCCAGCGGCAGGCTGGCCTGCTCGTAGAACGCCAGCTTGCCGATCTTCACCGCTGCGCCCAGCTTGTCGGCGACGGTGTTGGCCAGCGCTTGCGTTTCGGCGGCCAGTGCATCCGGCGGCACCACACGGTTGATCAACCCCAACTGTCGCGCTTCTTCGGCATCGACGAAGCGGCCGGTGGTCAGCATTTCAAACGCCTGTTTGGTCGGAATGTTGCGGCTCAGCGCCACCATCGGCGTCGAGCAGAACAGCCCGATATTGACGCCGTTGACGCCAAAGCGCGTGCCCGAAGCCGCAACCGCCATGTCACAGCTTGCCACCAGCTGGCAGCCAGCGGCGGTGGCAATGCCGTGAACCTGCGCGATCACCGGCTGGGGTAGGGCACGCAGCCCGGTCATCACTTTGGAGCAGCGCGCAAACAGATCGGCGAAATACGCCTTGCCGCCGTCTTCGGCCTGCCGTCCAGCCTGCATCTGCTTGAGATCATGCCCGGCGCAGAACGCCTTGCCGGTGCCCGACAACACCACCGCGCGGATCGTGCGATCCGTAGACAGCGCCGTGATCTGTTCTGACAGGGCCGCGAGCATCTCGTCGGACAGCGCATTCAGCCGCTCGGGCGCGGCCATGGTCAAATGGGCCACCGGCCCCGTGTCGTGACGTTCCAGAAGCGCCATCTTGTCCTCCCTTGGCTTTGCAGTCAGCCTAGCCGCAGCGGTTGCAGGAGGAAAGACATGGCACTGGCGTTCACGATCGCCGAGATGACAGAGTATCTGTCCGAGGTTTTCCCGCAGGTCGAGGGTATGTTCATCATCGACCAGATGGATGAGCAGCTTCTGGTGATGCGGCTTGTGGTGTCCGAGTCCCATCTGCGGCCGGGGGGCACGGTGTCGGGCCCGTCGATGTTCGGTCTGGCCGATGTTGCGGCCTATGTCGCGACGCTGGCGCGGATCGGGCGGCAGGCGCTGGCGGTGACGACGCATTGCTCCATAGACTTCATGCGCAAACCCGAAGCCGGGGTCGATCTGCTGGCGCAGGCGCGGGTGCTCAAGCTGGGGCGCACGCTTAGCGTCACCGATGTGCTGTTGTTTTCCGAAGGATCAGACGCGCCGGTGGCCCATGCATCGCTGACCTATTCGATCCCTCCGGCGCGGGTTGGATGAGGGGCGGCGCCCGAAATGAAAAAAGGCGCGGGGGACAGCCCGCGCCCAGTTCAGGAAGAGTTCCGGCAGATCCGGGGATCAGCTCCGCCAGAACATCCGGTGCGCCTCCCGCTGGGCGACGCGCCGTTCGAGGCCGACATCCCGCAGCAAATGGGCATCGAGCTGACCGAGCGCCTTGCGGCTGCGGGCGCGCTCGGACCATTTCGCCAGCACCACCGCAAGGCGCAGCGCAATATTCGCCATCAGCGGCAGCGGGCGCTGCGCGTCGAGTTCGGCGATGAGCGGGGCTTGGGCAGTGTAGGTCATGGGATGTCTCCGTTAGTGTGTATTGGTACAATTTCCTTGAGTTCGGTATCGTGTTGGTACATTGTGCGGGTATGACCGTCGAGAAAAACATTGTGACCGATACAATCTTCGATCTCTACGCGCGCCAGCCGGACGGAGCGAAGTACAGGATGCTTGCTGGCGCGCTGCGGCAGGGGATTTCGGGGGGCAAGTTGCCGCCCGGTACGCAATTGCCCCCCGTGCGCGATCTGGCTTGGCGGCTGGGGATGACGCCGGGAACGGTGGCGCGGGCCTATACGCTGCTGACCGACGAAGACCAGCTGAGCGCCGAGATCGGTCGCGGCACATTCGTTGCGGGGCAGGCAGAACAGCGCCCGCCGCTCTATGTAACGCGGCCCTGGGCCGAAGGCCCGGACGGGGCCGAAATGATCAATCTGTTCACCGCGCGGCTACCCGATCTGGGGCAGGTGGCGCTGATAAATCGGGCTTTTCAAAGGCTTTCAGAGCGTCCCGACCGGGCGCTTCTGGAGTATCCCACCGCCGCCGCCTTTGTTCCGGCGCGTCAGGCGGTGGTCGATTGGCTGTCGGCGGTGCCGCTTGGCGTTCTCAATCACGAAGACGTGGTGCTGTCTCATGGTGCCCAAAGCGCGATTTCGCTGGTGATGCAGGCGGTGCTGCGCGGCCGTCGCCCGGTGGTGATGGTCGAGGAACTGGCCTATCCCGGCTTTCGCCGTGCCGCCGAATTGCTGCGGGCCGAAATTGTATCGGTCCCCATGGATGCGCATGGCATTGTACCAGCGGCTCTTGAAGATCTCGCCCGCAAGCACGAAGCGCAGCTGCTGTGTACCTCTCCGGAACTGAACAATCCGACGGCCATCACCACCCCGCTCGACCGCCGCCGCGAGATTGCCGAGGTGGCGCGGCGCTGCGCCTTCGATGTTCTCGAAGACGATTGCACCTTTCTGGGCGAGAGTCGCCCCGAAACCTACCGGGCACTGCAGCCGGAGCAGGGGTGGTTCGTGTCGTCGATCTCCAAGACGCTGACACCGGCGCTGCGCATCGGCTTTGCCATCGCGCCGCAGGGCAAGCGCCAGATGCTGCGGCGGGTGGCCGAGAACGGCTTTTTCGGTCTTGCCAAGCCGCTGGCGGATCTGACGCAGGATCTTCTGACCCGCGATGAGACCCGCGAGATCGTCCGCGCCGTGTGCCGCCAGAATGCGGTTTACGTGCGCGCGGTGGTGAACGCGCTTGGCGATTACGATCTGAGCTGGAACGAGCATTCGCCTTTTGCGTGGCTGCGGTTGCCGCCGGGCTGGCGCTCTGCCGCGTTCTGCCTTGCCGCCGAGGCGCAGGGCGTGCAGGTGCGCCCCGCCGAGGATTTCGCCCCGCGCAACGGCTTTGCCCCGCATGCGGTGCGCATCGGCATGAATGCCCAGATTGCGCTGCCCGACTTCGAAGCCGCGCTGGCGCGACTGCGCCGCCTGCTCGACAACCCGCCGGAGCAGTCGATGATGGCCTGACATTTGGGGTATTCAGATACCTAATTTCTAACAGTTTGATTTATAATGATTAATAGGTGTTTTGTTCGCTTGACTGGGAATTCTGCACGCGTATAACCCGGCAATCGGAATTCGGAGGCGGTGGCGACATCGCATCCAGTACAAAGCTCAAGGGCAATCCAATGAAAACCTTCTCTGCGACTCCGGCAGATATCGAGAAGAAATGGATCGTGATCGACGCGGAAGGCGTCGTTCTTGGCCGTCTCGCCTCGATCATCGCCACACGTCTGCGTGGCAAGCACAAGGCCACCTTCACCCCGCACATGGATATGGGCGACAATGTCATCGTCATCAACGCCGACAAGGTGCAGATGACCGGCAAGAAGCGTGAAGAAAACTTCTACTGGCACACCGGCCACCCGGGCGGCATCAAGTCGCGCACCAAGGCCCAGATCCTCGAGGGTGCACACCCCGAGCGCGTCGTCGTTCAGGCCGTCAAGCGGATGCTTCCGGGCAACCGTCTGTCGCGCAAGGTGATGACCAACCTGCGTGTCTATGCCAGCGCCGAGCACCCGCACGAGGCGCAATCGCCCGAAGTGCTGGACGTCAAGTCGATGAACAAGAAAAACACCCGGGTGTAATCATGGCTGAACAGATCAATTCTCTGGAAGAGCTCGGCACCGCTGCTGGTCTCGACACCGCACCCGTCGCCATCGAAGAGCCGCGTGAGCCGGTTCGTGATGCGCTGGGGCGTTCCTATGCCACCGGCAAGCGTAAGGACGCGGTTGCCCGCGTCTGGATCAAGCCGGGTTCGGGCAAGGTCATCGTCAACGGCAAGCCGATCAACAGCTATTTTGCACGTCCGGTGCTGCAGATGATCCTGCGCCAGCCGTTCTCGATCGCTGGTGTCGAAGACCAGTTCGACGTTGTCGCGACCGTCAAGGGCGGTGGCCTCTCCGGTCAGGCCGGCGCGGTCAAGCATGGCGTGTCCAAAGCGCTGCAGCTCTATGATCCCTCGCTGCGCTCGGCCCTCAAGGCCGCAGGCTTCCTGACCCGCGACAGCCGCGTGGTGGAACGTAAGAAGTTCGGTAAGCGCAAGGCGCGCCGCAGCTTCCAGTTCTCGAAGCGCTGATCGGTTACGATCATGCATTCAGAAGGGTCGCCGTTGGTTCGGCGGCCTTTTTTCGTCTTGGCGATCGGGGATGGCTGCAATGACGCCGGAGTTCGAGATCATCACCTGCGCCGATGCGCAGTTCTACGAGATCCTGCGCGTCTTCGAACGCAACATCCATGCGGTGATGGGGCGTTATCCTACGGTATTCGATCTTGGCCTGACCGATGCGCAGAAAGCCTCGATCAAATCGCCTCTTGTCAGCATCGACGTGGCGGCGGAGTACAATCAGATCAACGCCGATGGCTACATCCGCACCACCCACAAGCCGACCGCGATTGCGCATGTGCTGAACGCCGGGCAGCCCTGCCTGTATCTGGATGCCGACATGTTGCTGACCGAAGCGATTGTCATGGGAGACTTTCTGAACGCCGATCTGGCTGTCACGCCGCGCCATCCCGATGAACTGTCGAACGATGATCTGCAGCAGAATGGCAAGATCAATGCGGGCTTCCTGTATTTCTCGGGGTCCGAGGCATCGCGCGCGGTGCTAGAGCGGTGGCGCGATCTGTGTGCCTCCAGCGAGTTTTCGGATCAACGGGCGATGAGTGAGGTGTTGAAAGGCTGGTCTCTGGACCCGTCATCCAAGGCCGAGACACGCGACGGGCTGTCACTTGCTCGACTTGATCCAAGGGTGTTCAACGATACCGGGCGGCGCACCGGCAAGGTGCTGCATTTCAAGAACCTTGGGCGGCGCTCGCGCAAGCGGCGTGAATGGCTACGGTGGGCAAGGTGGATCCGGCTGGCACCGGGGCTGGTGCGCGGGCTTGTCCGATACCGGCGCAAACAGCTAGATTTGTGACCCGATCCCGAAAGGCCTTCATGAGACCCTGCATCGTTGTCGAGACCTGTATCACCCCCGGTCAGACCTTCGTAAACCGGCACATCCAGCATCTGTTCGGCGGGGCGGTCTGCGTGATCGCGGACCAGTTGACGCCAGATGCGCCGAAGGATGGGCGGTATCTGGCGCTTGACGATATTTCGCGGCCAATGCTCGACCGGCTGATCGCGCCCACTGCTCGGCTGAGGGGCCATCTGGTGCACGGCTCGAACCGGGTGCCTTGGGGCGCGGCGCGGCGCGCTGTTGGGGATTTTCTTGACCAGCATCGCCCTGACGTGATCCTCGCCGAATTCGGCCCGCAAGGCGTGGCGCTTGCGCCCATCGCCAATGCGCTCGGGATTCCGATGTTCTGCTATTTTCGCGGCGCTGATGCGTCTTCCCGGCTGCGGCACACCCATGTGCAGCGCGCCTACCGGCGGATGATGCCGCGCCTTGCGGGGGTGTTTGCGGTCAGCCAGTCCTTGCTCGACAACCTCGCGGCGGTTGGCGTGGTGCATCCCAACGCCCACGTCATTCCCTCTGGGGTCGATGTGCGCCGCTTTGTGCCGGGCGAGAAACGCCCCGGAAGCGTGCTGGGCATCGGGCGATTTGTCGAGAAAAAGCATCCGCTGCTGACCATCCGTGCCTTTGCCGAAGCGTCGAAAAACCACCCCCATGCTCATCTGACCCTGATCGGAGATGGCGAGTTGTATGAGCCGGCCCGCGCGCTCGTGGCAGAACTGGGTCTGGGCGACAAGGTGTCACTGCCCGGCGCCTTGCCGCATGACGCGGTGCGCGCCCATCTGGAACGCGCGCAGATCTATGCCCAGCATTCCGTCACCGCCCGCAATGGCAATACCGAGGGACTGCCGACCTCGATTCAGGAAGCGATGGCGGCGGGCTGTATCATCGTCTCGACCCGGCATGCGGGCATCCCCGAGGCGGTGAGCGAAGGCGAAACCGGCTTTCTGGTGCCCGAACATGATGCGCCGGGCTATACGGCGGCGCTGGCGCAGGCGCTGGCGCTTGCACCGGAGCAGCGCGCCGCCATGGCGCAGGCCGCGCGGGATACCGCCGTTGCGCGCTATGACAACGCCGCGCTTCTGATCCGGCTCGAAGACACCATCTGCGCCAGCTTGCGCTAGGCGTCGGGCGGCAGCAGGCCAAGCCCGCGCAGATAAATGCCGATGCCCGATTCCAGCAGGTCTTCGGGCGGAAAGGGCGATTGCGTGCCGGGCGAATTGCGGGCGTAAAGCTCGACAACGCCGTGGCTCATCGCCCAGATATGGGCCGAGAACATGCTGGCAGGGGGCCGCTTTTGCGGCGGGATGTGGCGCGACAGGTCTTCGGCGGCGCGCTCGAACACCCGGCGCGCGCGGGAGGATACCGCCGCCAGCTCGGGCGAATGGTTGACCGAAATGCCGCTTTCGAACATCGAGATGTAATGCCCCGGATGTTTGCGCGCAAAGGCGATATAGGCGCGGCCGGTCGCCTCGAACGCCGCCAGTGCCGAGGGTTGGCCGCTGTCATAGGCAAATTGCATCACATCGGCAAAGATCTCATAGCCCTGCCGCGCGGCTTCGGCGATCAGGTCTTCACGCCCCTCGAAATGGCGGTAGACCGCCGCCGGGGTCACGCCCGCCAGCTTTGCCGCCTCTGACAGGGTAAAGCCGGTGGGGCCCTTCTGTTCGATCAGATCGAGCGCCGCATCGACCAGCGCCTGTCGCAGGTTGCCATGATGATAGCCGCGCTTTCCCATCAGGCGTTCCAGATCTCCGGACCGCCGAGGATTTTCGGATCGGGCGCCCCCAGCGCCTTGTCGGATTTCTGGGTGTAATCGAGATGACTCAGAACATGGCGGATCGCTGCCAGCCGGGCGCGTTTCTTGTCATCGGCGCGGATCACCGTCCAAGGCGCCTGCGCGCTGTGGCTGCGCGACAGGGTTTCCTCGATCGCGGCGCTGTAGTCATCCCAGCGTTTGAGCCCTTCGGCGTCGATCCAGCTGAGCTTCCATTGCTTCAGCGGGTCTTTTTCGCGGGACAGAAACCGGCGCAGCTGTTCGGCCCGCCCGACGTTGAGCCAGAACTTGAACAGGCGGATGCCCTCGTTCACCAGCATCTGTTCGAATTGCGGCACCTGCGCAAAGAAATGCTCGCGCTCGGATTCGGTACAAAAACCAAAGACCTTTTCCACCACGCCGCGATTGTACCAACTGCGGTCGAAGAACACCATTTCTCCGCCTGCGGGCAGATGTTCGATATAGCGCTGGAAATACCATTGCGTTGCCTCGGTATCCGAGGGTTTTGACAGCGCCACCACCCGCGCCCCCCGCGGGTTGAGGTTTTCGCGCAGCCGCTTGATGGTGCCACCCTTGCCGGCAGCGTCGCGGCCCTCGAACACGATGGCGATGCGCTGGCCGGTTTCGCGCGCCCAGGCCTGCATCTTGACCAGTTCGATCTGCAGCGCGGCCATCTCTTTCTCGTAGGCCTTTTTCTTCATTTCTTCGGAATAAGGATAGGAAGTCGACAGGATGTCATCGGAATCGGAACGTTTGAGCGCGTTGCGGATCTCGTCCGGGGCGTCGTTGTTGTAAAACTCGGAAATGGCACCGTCGAAGGGAAGGGTCACGGCCTGCTGTCCTTTTTTTGATCTTTGTCTTGCAAGTCAATATGGGACGCGGCGCGGTTTAACGCAAACCCGCGCGGCGGGCGGTGCGGTCGATGGCAGCGTCCATCTGGATGGCGCGCACATGCTGCGCCGCGTGGCCGACGCCGGGCAGCACCGTCAGCCGCGCGCCGGGGATCTGCCGCGCTGTTGGCACCGAATGGATGTTGAGCCCGACGGTGGTGTCAGCGTCGCCATGCAGCAGTTCCACCGGCAGGTCGAGCGTGGGGTAGCGCGGCACCATCTGCGCGATCTCGGATTTCAGCGAGGCGCGCTGCAAGGCATTCTCGCGCAGCGAGTCCGGGCGCAGCGCCAGCGCCGCGCCGATGTGGTCTGCATAGCCCGGCGGCACTGGCTGCGGCGCGAACACCGAGGCGATGGCCTGCTGCACCTGCGATTCCGAGGCCAGCGAGGCGATGGCCGGATTGGCGATGCCGCGCAATGGCCCAGCGCTGAGCCGGTAGAAAAACGGCAGCCCGGTGTCCCATGTCTGCGAGGGCGCCGAGACCAGAACGAGGCCCGACACCGCATCAGGATGCCGCTGCGCCCATGCCAGCGCCACCGCGCCGCCATAGCTGTGCCCCAGCACGATGGGCCGCGCTGCGCCAAGCTGGCGCGCGGCGCCAGACAGCAGATCGGCCTGTTCGAAGATCGACGCGCCGTCGGAATCGAGGCTGGGGGTGTAGCCAAGGCCGGGGCGATCAAAGGCGATGATGCGGTAGCGCGCCGACAGCCGGTCCACCGCGCCATAGGTCCAGTCGCGCAGACTGCCGCTGGCGCCGTGGATCAGCACCAGCGGCGGGCCAGCGCCCTTTTCGACGTAATGCACCCGGTGGCCATTGACGTTCAAAAAGCGCCCCTCGGGCGGATAACGGGTTTCTGCGTCCTTCGCGGCGCTTTTGCCGGTGCCGCAAGCGCCAAGCGCCAGCAGCATCGCGCAAAAGCCGCGCCGCTTCATGCCGCCCCTGCGCGGGCGCGCCAGTCGGTGGATTCGACCCCGATCCGCGCCAGATCGAACGGGGTGGTCTGGTAGATCTCGTTGATCCAGTTGCCGTAAAGCAGATGGGCATGGCTGCGCCAACGGTTCTGCGGCGGCTGCGAGGGGTCGTCATCGGGATAATAATTCGCCGGGATATTGATCGGCGTGCCCGAGGCGATATCGCGGTCGTATTCTTCCTTCAGCGTGCCGGAATCATATTCGAGATGGTTGAAGATATACAGCGCCCGATGGCATCGATCTTCGACCAGCGCCGGGCCGGTTTCGGGCGAATGGATCAGCACAGGCAGCCCCGCGGCCTCGACCTCGGCGCGGCGCACCTCTGTCCAGCGCGACACCGGCATGACCATGTCATCGGAAAACCCGCGCAGGAACGGCGAGGCGGGTTCAAGGTTGCGATGGCGCACGCAGCCAAAGGCCTTGTGTTCCAGCATATGCTTTTGCACGCCGTGGAAATGATGGATCATCGCCATCGCGCCCCAGCACACGCCAAAGGTCGAATGCACATGGGTCTGCGTCCAGGCGAAGATGCGCGTCAGCTCGTCCCAGTAGGACACCTCGTCAAAGGGCAGATGTTCGATCGGCGCGCCGGTGATCACCAGCCCGTCGAATTTCTCACCCGTGGCCTCGACCTCGGTGAAGGGGCGATAGAACGCCTCCATATGCTCGGCGGCGGTGTTGCGGGTCTGATGTTCGCTCATGCGGATCAGCGAAAATTCGATCTGCAGCGGCGTCGCGCCGATCAGCCGGGCGAACTGGGTTTCGGTCTGGATCTTCTTGGGCATGAGGTTGAGCAGCGCGATGCGAATCGGCCGGATGTCCTGCCGCGCGGCGCTGTCTTCGTCCATGAGAGAGACGCCCTCACGGGTGAGGACATCATAGGCGGGAAGATCGGACGGCAGACGGATGGGCATGGCAGCTCGCAGCGATTGGACAGACCAGAGAAAATAGGGCGAAGACGCCCGGAAAACAAGCTTAGCCGGGCAGGGCGGCGGCGATGACTTCGGTGAAATCAGCCTCGTCGCGCACCGTTGCCATGTCGGAGGCTTCGACCGTCACGCCCCAATTGCGCGCCATCGCCTCGTAGCGCGGCTGGCGATGGGCCAGCGCCTGCGCATAGGTCCAGCGGATGAAGCTGTCGGGATCGACCTGATCTTCGGACAGGCCGGTCTGCGCAAGATAGGCCGCCCAGCTGCGGGCCAGAAAGGCGGGTTGGTAGGCCATCGGCTTGGGCTCGCGGTCAAAGCGGCGGATCAGCTCTTCGGTGTGGGCATCGGAGCCGCGCACCCAGACCATCAGCGCGCTGCGCGACAGTTCGGTCAGGATCGGATCGGCCGCATCTTCGGCATCGACCCATTCGCAGATCGACCCGCCGGTGTCGCAGACGAAATGCGGATAGCCATAGAGATCCTGCGCCCGGTCGATGAAATAGCGCGTGTCGAGCAGCGCCTGTTCCTCGGCGCGGCGAAACTGGTCCTGACGCTGCTGATAGGTCTGCATCGGCAACCCGCCGCGCGCCGGATCGCCCGGCTTGCCCAGATAGGCCGACACCGGCTTGAGATTGTCGAAGGTCAGGTTCGACCCGATATAGATCGAATCCGACAGCAGCAGTTCACGCAGGAACGGCACTTTCATCGCCTCGCGCTTGGCGTTGTCGGCGATGTATTCCTCCATGTAGCGGGTGCCGATGCGGTAATCGATCGAGTAATGAAACCAGTCGCCCGACTGGCGCAGCATCGACGAGACATGGGTCTTGCCCAGCCCCGACATGGCAAAGATCACGACACGCTTATGCTGCGCGGTGCGCCAGTCGGCGGCAGTTTGGTAAAGCATCGTGGCCAAGATCCCTGACAATATGAACCCGGCAAGGCGTAATCGCGCCCGAGGGCATCGTCAAACCGTATCCCCCCGCGCCGGAGACGGGAGCGCCGATCAGAAGTGGTACGACACCTTGAGGCCAATGCCCCAGGCGTGGTTGTCGGAAAAATTCGCCCTTGCGGTCTGTGCGGTCTGCGGCTTGCCATCCCCGAGCCAGAAATGGCTGACAGCGCCCGACAGCGTCACCTGCTCGCTTGCCTTGTAGGCCCCCGCGAGGCGCAGTTGCGTGTAGCCGGATGTTGGCGCCAGCGGCGAGACGAGGATGTCGGTCGGCGCCTCGAAGGTTGCGCTGATGGCCCCCGAGATCCGGTCGTTGAACCTGCGTCCGATGCCGAGCGTATAGGCGGTGGTGTCGTCAAGATCGATCAGCCCGTCCCCGGTCACAAGAACGAAACTGTCGGGGTCGACGCGGAATTCGCGGTGCTTGAGGTAGCGCACCGACCCGAACAGCAGCGTATCTGCCATGATGCCGGTCTGAAAATCGAGGGTCCAGCTGGTCGGTGTCTTGACCTCGGTGCTGCCGCTGCCGTCGAGCAGCGGCAAAGACACATCGGGCACGCCGTCGCCGGTCACGTCGACCGGAATCGCAGGCCCGGATTCGCGGGTTTTCATGTCGTGGGTGATTGCCGAGCTGTAGGTCAGCACGACGCGCAGCGCGATATCGGGGATTTCATACGCGACACCCGCGACGTAACCGGTGCCGGTGGCCTTGTCGAGATCGACGGTATAGCCGCTGACCGCGCCGTAGGCGAGGCCCTCAAGATGGATCCGCCCCGAGGCCTGTTGCAGGCGAATCCCGCCGAAGGCGCTGAAATTGTCGTTGATCCGGTATTTCAGCAGCGTCGTCAGCGCGTGTGTCGATGCCTGTGCCGTGGTCCCGCCCAGCACCACGTTTTCGTCGCCATAGGCCACATCCGCGCCGAACGGGCGCTCATAGATCACCCCAAGCGCCCATGTCTCTGTCAGGTCGTATTTCAGCGCAAAGGACGGCAGGTAGAAATCCCGCCCGGCATTGTCGAAATCCTGCGCCGGGAACGGCGGGCTCTGGTTCTTGCCGGTCAGTTGCGGCGACGCATAGGCAAGGCTGACCTCCAGAACATTGCCGGTCTCGTAAAGCAGCAAGGGCGATTGCGGCGTGCGTTCTATGCCGCCGGCCTGAACCGCACCGGTACTCAGGGCGACAACGACAGCCCCCTTAAGCGACGTCTGCATAGCGTCACCCTCCTCCCTCATTGCCTGCTCGTCCTCCGCCAATCAGGGTAGCGAGCCACTGATTTGCCAGTCAATTCTTTACGATACGTGAGCTTGCGTAAAGCGCCGCCACGTCATTTTCACGAGACAGAGGGGCGCGGACGGGTTTCCTTGAGGATATTGAGGTAGTTCGCCCCAAAGATGATCGCTGCGCCAAGGAACACGTAAGGGTCGAGCGACTCGGCGTAGATCAGCATTCCAAGGATCGCCACCATCGGCAGGCGCGCAAAGTCGATGGGAATCACCACCGGCGCCGGGGCAAGGCTAAGCGCGGTGGTCAGGCAGTAATGCGCCACCAGCCCGGCGACGGCGATCACCGCGACCAGCGGCCAGCTGTGCAGCCCCGGCAAGGCGATATCGCCGTCATATCCGGCGCAGATCAGGCCGAACACCGCCTGCATCGCGGTCAGCCAGAACAGCACGCAGCCGGCGGTCTCGGTGCGGGTCAGCCTGCGGGTGAACACCGCCGATCCGGCAAAGCCCACGGCGCAGCCCGCCGCCGCGATCAACCCCGGCGACAGGGTTTCGGGCGAAGGCCGGGCAACGATCAGGATGCCGAGAAAGCCGATGACCGCTGACAGCGCGCGGGTTGCCGTGATGCGCTCGCCCAGGATCAGCGGCGAGATCAGGATGACCCAGAGCGGCGAGGTGAATTCCAGCGCGAACACCTGCGCCAGCGGGATCGAGGCAACGGCGAAGAACCACAGGTTCTGTCCGGTGAAATGGCTCAGGTTGCGCAGCGCGTGCAGGCCCAGCCGGCGCCGCGTCACCTGTTGGAACTGGCCGGTCAGGGCCAGTGCGGCAATCACGATGAAAAAGCCGATGACCGAGCGATAGAGCATGATCTCGAACGTATCGAGTTCGAGGCTGATGGCGCGCCCCGCCAAGGCCATGGCGGTGAAGGACACCACCGAGCCCGACATCCACAGAACGGCCTGAAACGTCGGGCTCATGCTTCGCAAATCGCGTAATCGCGCGGGCAGCCGCGGGTGATCTCGGCCCATGCGCTTTGCCCGGCGTGCTGCTGGTGTGCGTCGAACGCGGCGCGGCTGGCAAAACGCTCGCTCACGTCGAACACGCCCGGCGCGGATTCCTGCACATCAAAGGTAATGCAGCCCGGTTCGGCGCGGGTCAGGCGCAGATGCTCGGGCAGGGCGTCGCGCACCGATTGCGCCCGCTCTGGCGGGCAGGTCAGGGTGCCGGTCAAGATGATCTGGGCCACGGTGCGTCTCCTCCTGCACTGGCGGCGACACTGCCCGGTGATCTGGCAAAGGACAAGATGCTTCAGACGCTTAGTCGAGCCCGATGGCGTTGCCGGTTGCCTTCAGATCGGCGTAGCCGGTCAGTTTGCGCGAATTGGGGCCAAGAAAGCCCGCCTGCTTGCGCGCCATCGCCTCGAGCAGCTTGTCGATGGTGTGGTAATCGGAATTGCCCTTGGAATAGCCACCGTCGGTGATCGCCCATGCCACCTTGGCATAGAGCGCCGGGGTGTAGCGGTAATGCAGCAACGGAATCAGTATGTGTGCCGACAGCGGGCGCGAGATCTCGTGCGAGGACAGGTACCATGTGCCGCGCTGCCATTTCTGCAACAGCGGCTTCACGAACCGCCCCGAAGGCGATTTGCGCGCGCCGAGCCATTTCAGCTTGAGCCGCGCGCGCAGCGACAGCGGCTCCTGCCCGTCGATCAGCGAGCGGTTCAGGCGGCTGCGCGCGCCCTCGTAGCGATGCCGCGGCGGGCCGCCATCGCGCAGCGAGAAATGCCGCGTGCCATCGAAATACCACGTGGCGCCGCGCGGATCGTCGGCGCCGGGCGCACCAGGGGCAAGATCAGACACATGCGCGGGATAGAGATCGATCATGCCGCCCCACGCCCCGGCTTCGCCGCGCTGATCGAGCAGGGCGCACAGATCGGGCAGGCGACGTCCCGGCGGCAGGCAGGCGAATTCGTCGATGTCGCATTGCACCATCCAGCGCCCGTCGCAGAACCGGTTGGCCAGCGCGCTGCGCCACAGGTGGATCTGGCGGTAATCGTTGCTGCGCACGGTTGGTGGGCGTTCGGATTCGGGCACGCTGTCGCCGTAGCGGCGGCTGCTTTGCAAGAGCATCACGTCAGGCTGTTCGGCGAGAAACGCGGCAGACCCATCGTCAGAACGATCATCGAGCAGCACGAAGCGTTCGACGCCAAGCGCGCGGTAGTGCTCCAGAAACGCCGGTAGCAGGTAGCTTTCATTGCGAAGGACCGACACGAGGCTGAGCCCCGGCCGGTCCGTCAGATCATTGCCGACGATGCGAATATCGTCCGGCTCAGGGGCGTAAAGCGCCACGCCTCATTCCCACTCGATGGTTCCGGGCGGTTTCGAGGTGATGTCATAGGTGCAGCGGTTGATGCCCTTGACCTCGTTGATGATCCGCGTTGCCGTCTCGCCCAGGAATTCGTGGCTGAACGGATAGTAATCCGCCGTCATGCCATCGACCGAGGTCACCGCCCGCAGCGCACAGGCATAATCATAGGTGCGCCCGTCGCCCATCACGCCCACGGTGCGCACCGGTAGAATCGCGACAAAGGCCTGCCAGATCTCGTCATACAGGCCATGCTTGCGGATCTGGTCGATATAGACCGCATCCGCCTTGCGCAGGATCTCCAGCTTTTCGCGGGTGATCTCGCCCGGGCAGCGGATCGCAAGGCCGGGGCCGGGGAAGGGATGGCGGCCGATGAAGCTGGCGGGCAGGCCCAGTTCACGGCCCAGCACGCGGACCTCGTCCTTGAACAGCTCGCGCAGCGGTTCGACCAGCTTGAGGCCCATCTTTTCCGGCAGGCCGCCGACGTTGTGGTGGCTCTTGATGGTGACGCTGGGCCCACCGCTGAAGCTGACGCTTTCGATCACGTCGGGATACAGCGTGCCTTGCGCAAGGAATTGCGCACCTTCGATCTGATCGGCGTATTTCTGGAACACGTCGATGAACAGCTTGCCGATGATCTTGCGCTTGGTCTCGGGGTCAGAGACGCCCTCAAGCTCGCCAAGGAACAGCTCTTGTTCCTGCGCGTGGATCACCTTGAGGTTCATGTGGTCGCGGAACATGCCGACGACTTCCTCGGCCTCGTTGAGGCGCAGCAAGCCGTGATCGACAAAGACGCAAGTCAGCTGATCGCCGATGGCCTCGTGCAGCAGGGCGGCGGCGACGGAACTGTCGACGCCCCCCGACAGGGCGCAGATCACCGGCGCATCGCCGACCTGATCGCGGATCTTCTGCACCGCTTCCTCGCGGTAGGCACCCATGGTCCAGTCGCCGGTAAAGCCCGCGTCCTTGATGAAATTCTCGTAGAGCGTCTTGCCGTTCGGGGTGTGGTGCACCTCGGGGTGGAACTGCACGGCATAGAACCGGCGCTCCAGATCGGCGGTGATGGCAAAGGGCGCGCCGGGCGAGGTGGCGTAGACCTCGAAGCCCGGAGCGATTTCCGAGACGTGGTCGCCGTGGCTCATCCAGACCTGTTCGCGCCCGTTTCCGTCAAGGAACCAGCCGGCCAGAAGGTCGATGCGGTCGTCTTTGGGGGTCACGTAGGCGCGGCCGAATTCGGCGGTATGGCTTTGCCCCGCCTCTACCTTGCCGCCAAGATCCTGCATCATGACCTGCTGGCCATAGCAGATGCCAAGGATCGGCACGCCCAGTTCATAGGCCTTTTTCGGCGGCCGGGGCGATCCCTCGCGCGTCACGCTGTCCGGCCCGCCCGAGAAGATGATCGCCTTGGGGGCGAAATCTTCGAGGAAGGCGTCGGTGACGTTCTGATAGGGATGGATTTCGCAGAAGACGTCGAGCTCGCGCAGGCGCCGCGCAATAAGCTGCGTCACCTGAGAGCCGAAATCGATGATGAGCAGTCGGTCATGCTGGGTCATGCCCGTGCTTTAGGGTCGCTTTGTCGCTTGCGCAAGAGGCTGCGCACCGGTTGCGGGCGCGCGCCTCGAAAATCATGCGATCGATGCCAGCAGGTCGGGGTTGATCCCGTGGGAGAGACCCGCCGCCCGCGCCTAAGTGGCTGTGTCGTCGTGCACGGGGCCCAAAGGCCGATCCCCACGGCCAATGGGAGGGTGCAACGCGATCAGGCGCGCTCGCGCATCAGGCGCGCTTCGCCCAGCATTGCTGCCAGCACCTCGATGTGGCGGGCCACCGAATAGCTGGCATCCGATGCCCGGCGGCTGGCGTCGAGGCTGGCCTCGATCTCGATCAGCCTCATCAGCACCGGGCCGCTGCGCCCGGGGGCAAGCCCCGGCAGGATGCGGCGAAGGTGCTTTTCGCGCCGGTAGTCATCCGCCCCGATCCGGGCGGTGTGCACCAGAAGACGCGGGCGGCGAAGGCTGTTCATCAGACTCAGGATATCCTGCATGTTCACGTTTCCCTCTTCGTGAGTGTGGTCGAAACATGGCACGTCTGGGGCAGGTGTTGCGGGAAGGGCGCAGTGCGAGCCCGGTCATTTCACCTTTGTTTAGAAATTGTCAGGGAATTTAGAGAACACGCAGAGACGTTAACTTTGAAGTAACTAGCTCCCGTCATGGTTGCATCGCTCTGGGGATAACTCTGTGGACTGAAAGAAGATCGAGGGGATACGTCATGTTGCTCTGCCGATCCGGTGCCGAAACGGCACAAGAGCTGCCGGCCTGGGTGCCGGAGGATGCAAGAAACTACCTCGCCCATACCGAGGGCGGAGAGGCGATACGGAAACTGGCGCGTGAAGCGGGATGTCACGCGTCGACGGTTCTGCGGCAGGTCCGCCGGATCGAAACGTTGCGGGACGATCCTCTGGTTGACGGGGCGCTTAGACGCCTTGGCAAGCTTCAGGCGAGATTGTCGCAACATTCCATGAAGGAGATGGATGGAATGAAAGAGCCTCTCAGCGATGAACTGACGCCGGATGCCACCAAGCTGTCAAACGAGGCGCGTCGCGTGCTTCGGCGGCTTTGCGAAAGCGGGGCGATGCTGGCGGTCGCGGCGGAAATGGACAAGGCCGTCGTGGTCCGCGACACCGGCGACGGTGGCAACCAGCGCACGGCGGTGGTTGACTCGCCGATCGCGCAAGCGATGGCGCTCAAGGGCTGGATCGCCTGCGATGCGCCGGGGCGGATTTCGCGCTATCGCATCACGCCTGCGGGGCGCACGGCGCTGAGCAAGCTGCTGGCCGAGCAGGAAAGCAAGCTGCGCGGCTTTGCCGAGGCGCAGGCAGGCTTTGGCACCTCGCGCGAAGCGGAACAGGCGATGGCCGCCGCCGCCGCCGATCCGCAGGCGCGCCGGCGGCACGTGATGGCGGAAAGCCCGCTGGTGCTGCTGGCCCGCCGCCGCGATGCCCAGGGCGAGACCTTCCTGACGGATGACCTCGTGCGCGCAGGAGAGCGTCTGCGCGAGGATTTCGAACTGGCGCAGATGGGATCCCGCGGAACACAGAACTGGGATCGGTATCTTAGCGGCGGTGCCGGTGGCATCAGCGGCGATGACGCCTCACGCGGGCCAGATGCGGCGCAAGCGCGGCTGATCGCGGCGCTGCGGGATCTGGGGCCGGGGCTGGGCGATGTGGCGCTGCAATGCTGCTGCTATCTCGAAGGCCTCGAGACCACGGAAAAGCGCATGGGCTGGGCGGCGCGCTCGGGCAAGGTGGTGCTGCGGATCGCGCTTCAGCGTCTCAGCCGCCATTACGCCGAAAACCGCATGCCCGGCGGCGGGCTGATCGGCTGATGACGCAGCCCCGAAGCTGCTGCTTCGGGGCCATGGTCCTATCTGTTCAGCGCGGAAGCGCGGCCGCTTCGGCGGCAAGCGCCTCGATCCGGGCCCAGTCGCCTGCGGCGACCGCATCGCCCGGAGCGACCCAACTGCCACCGCAGCACAGCACGTTGGGCAGCGACAGGTAATCGCCAGCGTTCTTCAGGTTGACGCCGCCGGTCGGGCAAAAGCGGATCTGCGGCAGCGGCGCGCCGATCCCCTTGAGCGCCGGAGCGCCGCCCGAAGCTTCTGCCGGAAAGAACTTCTGCACCGTATAGCCGCGCTCCAGCAGCGCCATCGCTTCGGAGGCCGTGGCAGCGCCGGGCAGCAGCGGCAGGCCCGCTTCTTCGCAGGCATCCAGCAGACGGTCGGTTGCGCCGGGCGAAACGCCAAAGGTCGCGCCGGCATCGACAGCCTTTCGCACGTCTTCGGGGGTCAGCAGGGTTCCGGCACCGACCACGCCGCCCTCGACCTTCGCCATCTCGGCGATGGCTTCAAGCGCGCAGGGGGTGCGCAGCGTCACCTCCAGCACCGGCAGACCGCCCGCGACCAGCGCCTGTGCCATCGGCACGGCATGGGCCACATCGTTCACGACGATGACGGGGATGATCGGAGCCATACGGCAAAGCTTTTCGGCACGGATGCTGGCGTCTTGCGGGGTGATCATGGCAAGCCTCTTGAAGATGGGAAATTGTCTGCCCTTTACCATGGAACGGGCTGGGGATGTAAGGCGCTAACATCACGCCGGGGTGAACTCTGCCTCATCCGCCGCAACCGCGGCCCGATAATCGGCAAGCAGGGTCGGATCGGCGGAATGCACCCGGTTCCATGTCGGGATAAAGGGCGTTTCTTGCGGGTTCTCGATGAACATCTGCCCGGCAAGGGTGATGTTTTCGCCGAACATCTCGATGCTGCGTTCCTCGGCATGGCGGTCGATCTGCAGCCCGTTCATCCGCGCATCGGCCCAATAGGCCTCGAGCAGATCCAGCGCCGAGCGGTAATAGGTCGCCTTCAGCGTGCGGAACACATGCGGCGTGAACACCGTGCCATCGGCGGCAAGCTTGCGGTAAATCGCCTTGCAGATGTCGGTCGACATGCGCGACAGGCCCTTGCTGGCATCCTCGGGCGACAGATCCTGATGCTTGTGATCGTAATTGTCCGCCACCTCGACCTGGCAGACCTGCCGCGGCCCGAGATTGCGCCACGCTTCGGACAGCACGCCGATTTCCAGCCCCCAGTCCGAGGGGATGCGCAGATCCGGCAACAGCCCGGTGCGTAGCGCCATTTCGCCCGACAGCGGATAGCGGAAGGCGCGCAGATAATCGATGTAATCGCGATCGCCGATGGTGCGCTTGAGCGCGATCAGCAGCGGCGAGACCAGCAGCCGAGTCACCCGCCCGTTGAGCTTGCCATTGCCGACGCGGGCGTAATAGCCCTTGGACAGCTGGTAGGGAAAGGTCGGGTTGGCCACGGGATAGACCAGCCGGTCGAGCATCTCGCGCTTATAGGTGACGATGTCGCAATCGTGGATCGCCATCACCGCGCTGTCGGCGCAGGAAATCAGGTAGCCCATGCAGCCCCAGACGTTCTTGCCCTTGCCCGGCTCGACCGACCCAAGGCCCAGCTCCTTGAGCCGCCTCTGGATGTCCAGCATCCTCGGGCTGTCGTTCCAGATCACCGTGGTCTGTTGCGGCAACACGCTGAAAAAGCTGCGGGCGTGGCGATACTGCGCTTCGTCCGCGCGGTCGAGCCCGATGATGATGCGGTGCAGGTAGCTGACCTTGGCCAGCTCCGACAGGATGTTGGGCAGCGCGTCGCCTTCCAGCTCGGAAAACAGCGACGGCAGAATCAACGAGATCTTGCGGCTTTGCGAAAACGTCTCAAGCTCGTAGATCATCTCTTCTAGGGGGCGCGTGCGCAGGTTGTGAAACTGCGCGATGTTGCCGTTTTGCTGGAAATCCGCCATTCAGGTCTATCCTTCGGTGACGCCAAGCCTGCCGAGCAGAGCAAGGAGTTCGGTGTTCCAGCCGCTGGGGCCGGGGCTGGTGCTGCGCAGGATACGCCCGGTGGCTTCGCCCGCAAGGGGCGCAATGCCGCTGCCATGGTCATTGCGGATGACAATGCCATAGCGGGCGGTTTCGATCATTTCGATATCGTTGGGGGCATCGCCAAGGGCGATGGCGGTGTCACGGCCAAGATCGCGCATGATTGCGGCCATCTGCCCGGCCTTGGTGCCGCCAAAGGACAGGGTCAGGAACCGCCCGCCGCGCCGCGCGGTGATGCCCTGCGCGCCAAGCGCCGCCAGAAACGCGTCCAGCCCCGCCGCGCTGCCCGACCACAGGCCCGGTTCGCTGTACTGGCGCGCGCGGGCCAGCGCCGCGCCCGGCAGAGGCAGTCCGGTGATGCGCGCCACCTCGGCATCGTCCATATCGCCAAAGCCGCGATAGGGCGCACGCAGATCAGCTGGCAGCGCGTCTAGCGTCGAGCGCAACCTGTGGTAGATCGATCTGTCGCTCACGGCCGCGCCGGGAATCAGCCGCGCCGCACCGTTTTCAGCGATGATCGGCCAGTCGCCAAGGCCAAGGGCGGCGTGCAGCGGGGCGATCTCGGCGGCGGTCTTTGAACTGGCAAGGATCAGCGGAATGCCCGCCCGCCGCAACGCATCAAGCGCAGGCTGCGCCGCAGCGTAGCTGTAGCTGTCGTGATCCAGAAGCGTTCCGTCCAGATCGGTAAAGACGATCGGTGTCACCTGCGCGCCCCTTTGCTGCCCTGCAGCAAGGTTAAGCAGAATGTTCGCACAGAGCAAATGGCTGTCGCATGATGGCGCTGCAATCAGCCGCAGCGTTGCTGGCTGATCTTGACGCGCCTCAAGTCGCCACGAACAGCGCAACGGGGCAGGCGAGACGCAATCCCGGCAGTTCTGACCGTCGCGCGCCTGCAAGCGGGGCCGGAGCTTGACATGGACCCAGCGCTAAGCCGGATCCATGCCGATCAGGATAGGCTCAGGCGACAGCGCCCAGCGGGGCCGTTGCCGTGACGCCAAGCGCCTCGCAGACATCGCGGGTCAGCTCGGGGCGATTCAGCGTGTAGAAATGCAGCTGCTCGACGCCGCCGTCGATCAGCTCCGAGCACAGTTCGGTGCACATCGCCGTCGCCAGCAGATCCTGACGGCCATCCTTTTCGGCGGTCTCGAACGCCTCGATCACCCAGCCGGGGATCTTGGTGCCGCAGCCTTCGGCAAAGCGGCGCGCGCCCTTCCAGTTCTCGATCGGGAAGATGCCGGGGATGATCGGCTTGTCGATGCCAGCCTTCACACACGCGTCGCGGAAACGGAAAAACGTCTCGGCCTCGAAGAAGAACTGCGTCAGCGCTTCGGAGGCACCGGCATCGAGCTTGCGCTTGAGCCAGTCGATATCCGCCTGCGCCGAGGCTGCCTCGGGGTGGATGTCGGGATAGGCGCCGACGCGAATGTTGAAATCGCCCGACTCGCGCAGCGCGGTGATCAGCTCGACCGAGCTGGCAAAACCATCGGGATGGGCGGTAAAGCCCGCATCGCCCTTGGGCGGATCGCCGCGCAGCGCCACAATGTCGGTTACGCCAGCGGCGCGGAACTGCTCGGCGATGGCCAGCGTCTCGTCGCGGGTGGCATCGACGCAAGTCAGATGCGCAGCAACCTTCAGCCCCGAATGCTTGTGCAGAGTCGCCACCACTTCGCGGGTCAGCTCACGCGTGGTGCCACCGGCGCCATAGGTCACCGACACAAAGCGCGGGCGCAGCGGCGACAGGGTCTGTACCGTGTCCCACAGCCGGAACGTCCCCTCGATGTTGCGGGGCGGGAAAAATTCAAACGAGATCTCGGGGCGGGTCATCAGGCGAAGTCCTTGCGTGTTGCGGCGCCCTTGTGACATATCGACCCTAGTGAGACAAACTCATATATCTCATCAAGAACATGAGGAGGATTTGAGGATGCACATCGAATTTCGGCACCTTCGCACCGTCAAGGCGATCCACGAGGCCGGCGGTCTGGCCCGCGCCGCCGATCAGCTGAACATCACGCAATCGGCGCTGTCGCATCAGATCAAGGGGCTCGAAGAGCAGGCCGGGGTCGAGCTTTTCGTGCGGCGCGCCAAGCCGATGAAACTGTCCGCCGCCGGGCTGCGCCTGCTGCGGCTGGCCGATCAGGTGCTGCCGCAGGTCGAAGCCTTGCAAGAGGAATTCGCCGGGCTGCGCGCCGGAAAATCCGGGCGGCTGCACATTGCCATCGAATGCCACGCCTGTTTCGAATGGCTGTTTCCGGTGCTCGAAGCGTTTCGCCGCAGCTGGCCGGATGTGGATGTCGATATCCGTCCCGGGCTGGCCTTTGACGCCCTGCCGGCGCTGGTCAGGGAAGAGGTCGATGTGGTGATCTCGTCCGATCCCGAGACCCTGCCGGGCGTCACTTTCACACCGCTGTTCGATTACAGCCCGGTCTTCGTGGCGGCGGCGGCGCATCCGCTGGCGGCCAAGCCATGGATCGAGGCGCAGGATTTTCGCGGCGAGACGCTGATCACCTACCCGGTGGATCGCGCGCGGCTGGATGTGTTCTCGCAACTTCTGGGGCCGGCCAAAGTTGAACCGGCGGCGATCCGGCAGGTCGAGCTGACGGCGGTCATCCTGCTTCTGGTGGCGTCGAACCGGGGGGTTTCGGTGCTGCCCGACTGGGTGGTGCGCGAGGTGAAGTACAGCTCGGATTACGTCACGCGCCCGCTGACGAAGACCGGGCTGAAGCGCAGCCTGTATGCGGCAACGCGCAGCAGCGATCTTGCAAAGCCGTTCATGACCGATCTTGTCCGCCTTGCCGGGCAGGAGGCGCGGCGCCTTCAGGCCTGACGGCGCGCCTGTTTTGCGATGGCCCAGTGAGATGCCCCAGTACGATGCCCTAGTGCGATGGCATGGAATGGCCCGGTCCGCGTCGCCGCGAGGGCCGGGCCTTGATTACATCACCTGCGAACAGGGCCAGTTCACTGCGTCTTGAGATCGGAGGCCATCATCCGGCCATCCCGCCCTTCCTTGAGTTCATAGCTCACCTTCTGGTTGTCGGCGAGCCCCGTCAGGCCCGACCGCTCAACCGCCGAGATATGCACAAATACGTCTTTTCCGCCCTCTTCCGGAGCGATGAAACCATAGCCTTTGGTGGTGTTGAACCATTTCACGGTGCCGCTTGGCATGTTCCCGTGCTCCTTACAATCGTCGTCGATACAATAGCCCGGTGTCCCGGACGCCTCGCTACATTCGCCTTCAGCAGGAAGTCAGCGGTTGGGCTGGTCTTCCGGAACTGATCGACGAAGTCACATTCCAAAGCGTTACACAGGCGATGTAAAAATCAAGAGAAACACTTCGCTCTTGCAGCAATAGGCGATAAATTGTGCGGCGCTACCAAATGCAAGGCGAAGGAGAGGGCGTCATGAAGCTATATGGCCTGAAAAACTGCGACAGCTGCCGCAAGGCGCTCAAGGCGTTGCCAGAGGCGCAACTTGTTGATGTACGGGGCGAAGGCGTGCCGGCCGAGGTGCTGGAGCAGGCGCTCGAGCAGTTCGGCGATCGCCTGATCAACACCCGCTCGACCACATGGCGCGGGCTTGACGAAGGACAGCGGGCGCAGCCTGCAAAAGAGCTTCTGGCGGCGCATCCGGCGCTGATGAAGCGGCCGTTGATCGTCGATGGTGCGGCGATGTGGCTGGGCTGGGACAAGGATGTGCAGGCGGCGCTTGCCTGAAAAAAATGGCCGGACCTTTTGGCCCGGCCATTCTGTATATTTGCGGGATCAGCGTAGATCGGGCGGCGTTGCGTCATGCTTGAGCTGCGCCACGATCTCGTCAAGCACGGCGACCTGCGTCTGCTTTTCGCCAAGGCGGCGAACGGTGACGGTGCGCTCTTCGACTTCACGCGCGCCCACCGCAAGGATCACCGGAACCTTGCCGACGGAATGCTCGCGCACCTTGTAGTTGATCTTTTCGTTGCGCGTGTCCGCTTCGGCCCGGACCCCGGCGGCCCGCAGCGTCGCGACGACCTCGTCGACATAGGGATCGGCTTCCGAGGTGATCGAGGCCACCACGACCTGACGCGGCGCCAGCCAGAACGGCAGCTTTCCGGCGTGTTCCTCGATCAGGATGCCGATGAAGCGCTCGAAACTGCCCAGAACGGCGCGGTGCAACATGACGGGGCGGTGCTTTTCGCCATCCTGACCGATATAGCTGGCATCCAGCCGGTCGGGCAGGTTGGGGTCGACCTGAAGCGTGCCGCATTGCCATTCGCGCCCGATCGCATCGGTCAGGGTGAATTCCAGTTTCGGCCCGTAAAAGGCGCCTTCACCTTCCTGCAGATCGAAGTCGTAGCCGGCATTGGCACAGGCATCGCCAAGCGCCTTTTCCACCCGGTCCCAGCTTTCATCGGAGCCGATGCGCTTTTCGGGGCGGGTCGAAAGCTTGATCGTCCAGTTCTTGAAGCCGAGGTCGGCATAGATTCCGGCCAGAAATTCGATGAATTTCTTGGTTTCGACTTCGATCTGGCTGTCGGTGCAGAAGATGTGCGCATCGTCCTGGGTAAAGCCGCGCACCCGCATGATGCCATGCAGCGCGCCCGACGGCTCATAGCGGTTGCACGATCCGAATTCGGCCATGCGCAAGGGCAGGTCGCGATAGGATTTCAGCCCGGAATTGAAGATCTGCACATGGCACGGGCAGTTCATCGGCTTGAGCGCGTTGATCGACTTTTCACGAGCATGTTCTTCGTCGACTTCGACGATGAACATATTGTCCTGATAATTGTCCCAATGCCCCGAGGCTTCCCACAGCTTGCGGTCGACGACCTGAGGCGTGTTGACCTCGACATAGCCATCGCGGCGCTGTTGGCGGCGCATGTAATCCTGCAGCGTGGTGTAGATCGTCCAGCCATTCGGGTGCCAGAAGATCTGGCCCGGCGCTTCGGGTTGCAGGTGGAACAGGTCCATCTCGCGGCCCAGCTTGCGGTGGTCGCGCTTGGCGGCTTCCTCGAGGAAATTGAGATAGCCCTGAAGATCCTGCCGATTGCGGAACGCCACGCCAGAGATGCGTTGCAGCATCGGGCGGTTGACGTCGCCAAACCAGTAGGCGCCCGAAACGCCCATCAGCTTGAAGGCATCGCTGGGCAGCTGCCCGGTGTGCTGAAGATGCGGGCCGCGGCACAGATCCTGCCACTCGCCATGCCAGTACATGCGGATCGGCGCGTCTTCGGGGATGCGCTCGAGCAGTTCGATCTTGTAGGGCTCGCCGCTGTCCTCGTAATGCTTGCGGGTGCGCGCACGGTCCCAGATCTCGGTCCGGACAGGTTCGCGGGCGTTGATGATCTCTTTCATCTTGGCTTCGATCTGGCCGAGGTCTTCGGGGGTGAAGGGCTCGGCGCGGTCGAAATCATAGAACCAGCCGTTTTCGGTGACCGGGCCGATGGTGACCTTGGTGTCGGGCCAGATCGCCTGTACGGCGCGGGCCATGACATGCGCCAGATCGTGGCGGATCAGTTCGAGCGCCGGAGCGTCGTCCTGCATGGTGTTGATGGCGATGGACGCATCGGATTCGATCGGCCATTGCAGATCCCAGTGCGCGCCGTTGACGGTCGCCGAGATCGCCTTTTTCGACAGGGATTTGGAGATGGACTCGGCGACTTCGGCAGGGGTGATTCCCGCCTCGTAGTCGCGTGCATTGCCATCGGGGAAGGTGAGGGAAATCTGGGCCATTTTCTGGCTCTCCTCGTCGGTCTGGCGCCCACGGAACGCCCGGTTGCGGGTTATGTCGTCCGTGCCTTTTGGCGGCGCGACGCAAGAGTGTCAAGCAGGTGCAAATCAGCACTGCATGACTTTCACTTGGAAAAGCAGCACACATATATCTAGCACGAGATAACATGAGGTAGACCGAGATGATCAAACAGTCCGCGACGAAAGCCGGCCTGCTGGCGCTTGCGCTGGCGACCCTGTCCCCGCAGCTGGCCAGCGCCCAAAGCCTCAATACGCGGGAATGGACATTTGTCATCGGACGGTCCGTGCCGCTCACCCGGGGCGAGCGCAGCAGCATCCGTTACCTGATTCCGGGGGTCGACATGTCGAGAGTCTCCGCAAGCAATAGCGGCAAGTTGCGCGGCGTTCTTCACAGTGATCGCAGCGACAGCTACAAGCGGAACCAGATCAAATGGCTGCTCAAGCGCTAGGGGACACTCAGCGCTCCAGCGCCGCCCAGCGGTCCTGAAGCGACTCGAGCGCCGCAATCCGTTCGCCCGTCTTGGGGTGAGACATCAGCCAAGCCGGAACGCCGCGCCCCGCGGTATTCATCGCATCGAGCTTGCGAAACAGCGATTTCTGCGCCTCGATTCCGATTCCCGACTTGTGTAGCAGGGCGGCGGCATAGGCATCGGCCTCGTATTCATCGCCCCGCGACAGGCGGGCGGCCAGAAGCGAGGTCAGGGCATTGGCGATCAGCGGGCCAATGCCCGGAACAAACCGCCCGAGGACCATCACTAGCGCCGTGCGGATGGCGTTCTGGCCGGAAAAATCGATCATGCGCCGCCGCGAATGCCCTAGCGCCACATGGCCAAGTTCATGCGCGATGACCGAGGCCAGTTCCTCGGCCGTGACCTCGCCGGCGCGGTAGCGTTCATAAAAGCCGCGCGTGATGAAGATCCGGCCATCGGGCGCGGCAAGGCCATTCACCGGGTCGATCTCGTAGATATTGACCCGAATGCGCGGCAGATCGAGCGATTGCGCCATGCGTTTGGTCAACGCAGCTAGCGTCGGGTCCGCCAGTTCCGTCGATTTCTCATCCAGTTCGCGCGCCGTACGCCAGCTTGAAAAGCGGTACATGGCGATGGCGTAAAGGATCGCAAGCAAGATGGGGGTAAAGCGCAGCATAGGCTAGATATGGGTCCGCCAGCCTGCGCTGCCAAGGCGTTGTTGCGGGTTTCGGGTGTCACCGCCTCCGATTGTCATCCAGCCCTGTGGCAACGACCGGGGGCATCGACCGAGTTGTGTCAGTAATGTCGCCTGGGATTATTTTTTTTGGACTGCACAGTACCTGCATATTCACTGCAAATCGGCTCCTCAAACCACCTGTAGCAGGGACGGGCAATGGCGGCATACGCCTGAACAGGAGAGAGAGAATGTTTTTCAAGTTCACAGCTCGTGAGGACACTGCCCGCATCGGGTCGCATATGCTGACCCGGCGTAAAAGCTTAAGAACCAAGCTGTTGCAGGTGACGTTTGTGGTTGTTGTGTCGATGTTGGGAGTGGCCGCGGTGACGACCTCTGCTGCACTTGCTCAGGGCGCAAACCCGATGGACGAGGTGGCCCAGACGCTGAACCTGAAGCCGTCGCAGTTGCGTGATTGCCTCGGGGAGCCTCCCGCGCCTGGGCAGAAACCGTCCGATGCGGAACACACCGCGCTTGTCAGCTGCCTCAAGGCCGAGAACGCGTCGCTGACCGCCGATCAGATCGATGCCGCTATGGGGCAGATGCGCAAGGCCCCGCCGCCGAAATCGTAAATCGATTCTCTTAACAGTGTCAGTCGCCGATGCGGCGGACCGACTCCACTTCGAAAGGAAATGAAATATGCTTCGTAAGCACCTCGTAATCGCCGGTACCATTGCAGCACTGCTCTTGCCGGTGTCCTCCCAAGCGCAACAGGCGCCCGTTCGTGAACCTGTGCCGCAAGCGGCCCCCGTCGCCGCTGCCCCTGCCGCTCCGGCGCCCGCCGGCTTTGGTCCGGCGCTGTGGATTCCCGTTGCGGCTGCAGTGGTGATTGTCGCTGCCCTGGCACATCCTCGTTGATGTAACCCACCCCATCCCTGCAAGGCGCGCGCCGTTTTCTGGAGACGGTTTCAAACGGCCGCAGCCAGATCATCCCGAAGCTGGCTCGCGAGCCCAGCGAGGACGGTAATGGACAAAGCCCGGGGCAGTTTTCCTCGGGCTTTGTTCCGTCTGTCGGTCTATCTGGAAAACGCTTTCAGGTCGGGAGCAGGCCCGTCGTCACGACAGGGCCTGTCCCGGCGATAAGATCAGCTTTCGCTGCTGTCCTCATCATCCTGTTCGGCAATCCACGCGACCGACACCACGGTTTCATCCGCCCGCGTGTTGAACACCTTGACGCCGCCAGCGTTGCGGGAGCGGAACGAGATGCCCTCGACTGGAACCCGGATCGACTGTCCGGTGGAGGTCGCCAGCATGATCTGGTCTTCCATCTCGACCGGGAAGGAGGCCACGATCTCGCCGCCGCGCATGGTCTTTTCCCAAGCGGTGACGCCCATGCCGCCGCGCCCACGCACCGGGTAGTCATGCGAGGAGGTCAGTTTGCCAAGCCCCTTGGCAGTGATGGTCAGCAGCAGGTTCTCGGCGGCGGACATCTGGGCATAACGCTCGGTCGGCAGCAGGCTGTCGGCATTGCCATCGTCTTCGTCAGCGCCTTCGTCGTCGGTCACCCCGGCCATCAGGCGGCGCATCTTGAGATAGGAGGCGCGCTCGTCCGAGGTTGCGTCGAAATGGCGGATCACCGACATCGATACCACCTCATCCGATCCCAGCAGCCGCACGCCGCGCACGCCGGTCGAGGCGCGCGAGTTGAACACGCGCACGTCAGGCACCGGGAAGCGGATGGCGCGGCCCGAGCTGGTGACCAGCATGATGTCGTCATCTTCAGAACAGATGCGCGCGTTGATCAGGCGGGTGCTTTCATCCTCGCCTTCGAATTTCATCGCGATCTTGCCGTTGCGCATGACGTTGGTGAAATCCGACAGGCGGTTGCGGCGCACCGAGCCCTTGGAGGTGGCGAAGACGATTTGCAGATCGTCCCATTCCGCCTCGTCGCGGTCGACCGGCATGATGGCGGCAACCGAAACCCCTTGTGGGATCGGCAGGATGTTGACGATGGCCTTGCCCTTGGACGTACGGCCGCCCTGCGGCAGGCGCCAGCACTTGAGCTTGTAGACCATGCCCGCCGTGGTGAAGAACAGCAGCTGCGTGTGGGTGTTGGCCACGAACAGCTGCGTGACAACGTCATCCTCTTTGAGCGAGCCGCCCGACACGCCCTTGCCACCGCGCTTTTGCGCGCGGAAATCGGCCAGCGGGGTGCGCTTGATGTAGCCCTCGGCGGTGACGGTGACGACCATGTCCTCGCGTTCGATCAGGTCTTCGTCTTCAAGGTCGCCAGCCCAGTCGATAATCTCGGTGCGGCGGGGCACTGCGTGCAGGTCGCGCACGGCCTTCATCTCGTCGGTGATGATGCCCATGATGCGCTCGCGGCTGGACAGGATCTCGAGATATTCTCGGATCTTTCCGGCCAGCTCTTCGAGCTCGTCGGTGACTTCCTTGACGCCCAGCTGGGTGAGCCGTTGCAGGCGCAGTTCCAGAATGGCGCGGGCCTGGGTTTCGGACAGGTTGTAGGTGCCGTCGTCGTTGGCGGTATGGGTCGGATCGTCGATCAGCGCGATATAGGGCAGGATTTCCTCGGCCGGCCAGCGGCGGGTCATCAGCTTTTCGCGCGCTTCGGCGGCATCGGCAGAGCCTCGGATGGTACGCACCACCTCGTCAACGTTGCTGACGGCCACGGCGAGGCCACACAGAACATGCGCCCGCTCGCGCGCCTTGCGCAGCAGGTAGGCGGTGCGCCGCGCCACCACGTCTTCGCGGAAATCCACGAAAGCGGTGAGGAAGGCGCGCAACGTCAGCTGTTCGGGCTTGCCGCCGTTGAGCGCCAGCATGTTGCAGCCGAACGAGGTTTGCATCGGGGTGAAGCGATACAGCTGGTTGAGCACCACTTCGGCGGTGGCGTCGCGCTTGAGCTCGATCACCACGCGTACGCCCGAGCGGTCGGATTCATCCTGAACGTGGGCGATGCCTTCGATCCGCTTGTCGCGGACGGATTCCGCGATGCGTTCGATCATCACCGCCTTGTTCACCTGATAGGGGATCTCGTCGATGACGATGGCAAAGCGGTCGCGCCGGATCTCTTCGACGCGGGTCTTGGCGCGAATGATGACGCTGCCGCGCCCCTCGAGGTAGGCCTTGCGCGCGCCCGACCGGCCAAGGATCACGCCGCCCGTCGGGAAATCGGGGGCTGGAATATAGTCGATCAGCTGCTCGGAGGACAGATCGGGGTTTTCGATCAGCGCCAGCGTCGCGTCGATCACCTCGCCAAGGTTGTGCGGCGGGATACGCGTCGCCATGCCGACGGCGATGCCTTCGGAGCCATTGACAAGAATGTTGGGATAGCGCGCGGGCAGCACCACCGGCTCCATCCGCTCATTGGCGTAGTTCGGGACAAAATCGACGGTGTCCTTGTCGATGTCCTCGAGCAGCGCCTCGGCGGATCTTTCGAGCCGGGCTTCCGTATAGCGGTAGGCGGCGGGCGGATCGCCGTCCATCGAGCCAAAGTTGCCCTGACCGTCGATCAGCGTCAGCGACATCGAGAAATCCTGCGCCATTCGCACCAGCGCATCATAGATCGCGCTGTCGCCATGCGGGTGATAGCGGCCCATCACGTCGCCCACGGCCGTCGCGCATTTGCGATAGCCCTTGGCGCGGGTCTGACCATTCTCCCACATGGTGTAGAGAATGCGTCGATGCACCGGCTTCAGTCCGTCGCGCAGATCCGGAATCGCGCGGCTGACGATGACGCTCATGGCGTAGTCGAGATAGCTCGATTTCATCTCGTCGATGATCGAGATTCCGGGCCCCTTGTAGGTGGGGCGTTCGGGTCCGCCCATTTCTTCGTCGTTCTCAGGGGGTTCGGGCGTATCAGTCACGGGGTTCGCCTGCTTGTTCTTGTGCTATATCTTGTTAGCGGGGGTTATACCCCAGACAGGATGTTGCGCGCAATGGCCGCACACGCGGTTTTCTGGCAGCCGCCAACTTCGGGTGATAACAGCCTGTTTTCATTGAAATATAACGACTCGCGCGGCACTCTTCTAGGATGGAACCCGCAAGAGGTAAAGCGATGCAGGAAACGCCGACAGAGCTCATGCTGAAAGGCTATGGGCTGACCACCGCCGAGATCTTCTACCGCATGCCGGACTATCGGAACGTTCTCAACACCTTTGTATGGCAGGAATACGATCTGGCGCCGGATCATCCTAAGCTGTTCGGATTCATCGAATTCTGGCAAGACAAGATCGAAGGCCCGCTGCATTCGGTACGTTTTACGCACCGCAAGATGATGTCTTCGGGCGAATGGCGGCAAGTTGTGGGCGAATTTCGCTACCACTAAGAGAAAAGAAAGGGGGCGCTGCCCCCTTCGCGGGCCGGAGCCCGCTTACCCCGGGATATTTAGAGCCAGAAGAAAACCGGGCCCGCGCTTCTTCTGGCTCTAAATATCCCGGGGTGAATTCGCCGTCAGGCGAAGAGGGGCAGCGCCCCTGCTGCGAGGCCAATCACGGGATGATCCGCGAATATTTCGTGCCGTCAAGCGTTGCGCCGAGGCGCAGGCCCGATTGCCCGAAGATCACCGCAATCACCGGCGACATCGAGGTGGTCGTCTCGGCGGCGAGCGTATCGCCCTTTTCCGGGGTTGCGTATTCAATATTGGCGCCAGCGGCCCAGCCCGTGGAGCGACGGAAATCAGAGAGGGCGTTCTGGGTCATGAAGAACAGCACATGCGCGTATTGCTGAGCGCCGATCTGCAGGCCGCCAGACCCCTTGACCATCGAATAGTAATCCACGGTGGAGCCACCCACGCGCAGCGCACCGCGGCCGTAGGCCCCGCCAATGCCAAGCCCGGCTTCGGTCACCAGCGGCATCACCAGCATCCCGGCAGCCTTATTGCCCAGATCGACAGTGCCGGGGAATTGATAGTACATCTGGCTGAGCGTGGAATCGACGCGCGCGTCGATGGTCGCGCCGCCGGTGCTTCCCACACCGTTTGCGCAGGCGGAGAGTGCTCCCATCGCGCCGAGCGAGAGTGTGAGCGTGCGTCGGGTCATGTTCATCGGTCTGCTCTCTTGTACTGATGCCAGGGCCCTCTCCCATCGGGCCGGTGCCTGTTCTGGTCCGGCTGTACCGCCGGTTGTGCGGAAATGATAGCCAAGGTGGCTGCGAGTGTCACCCGCCATATGTCTTGCCCGGCAGGGTTCCGCCCGGTCAAGCTGTTTTGGTGGCAGCGCCAGCCTGCCGGTCGCAGCGATGATCGTTCCGACGCATCGCAGGATGGCGGTCCCTGCTTGGGCGGACAGATGATGGCGGGTTGCGCTGGTGCGTCAAGGCACGGGAGCGGGTGTTTTATCGCTCGCCGGATAGCGGGGCGAGCTGTGGCCACCGCCCGGCAGACGTGATGCGATCGCCAGCGGCTCAGCCGTTCAGCAGCCGTGCGGCAGCGGGGGCGAAGTAGGTCAGCACCCCGTCGCAGCCGGCGCGCCGGAAACACATCAGGCTTTCCAGCATCACCTTGTTGCCATCCAGCCAGCCGCGCTCGAACGCGCCGGTCAGCATCGCGTATTCCCCCGACACCTGATAGGCAAAGGTCGGCGCGCCGAAGCTGTCCTTGGCGCGGCGGCAGATATCAAGGTAAGGCATCCCCGGTTTCACCATCACCATGTCGGCGCCTTCGGACAGGTCGCGTTCGATCAGCCGCATCGCCTCGTCGGAATTGGCGGGCTGCATCTGGTAGGTGGCCTTGTCGCCCTTGAGCGCCCCCGAGGCGCCGAGCGCATCGCGGAACGGGCCATAGAAGCCGCTCGCGTATTTGGCCGAATAGCTCATGATCGCGGTGTTCTTGAAACCCTCACGCTCCAGCTCCGAGCGGATCGCGGCGATGCGCCCGTCCATCATGTCGGACGGGCCGATGATGTCGCAGCCCGCGCGCGCCTGCGATAGCGCCTGTTTCACCAGTGCCTCGACCGTTTCGTCGTTGACGATCTCGCCGTCCACCACAAAGCCGTCATGCCCCGTCGAGGAATAGGGATCGAGCGCCACATCGGTCATCACCGCGATGTCCGGCACCGCGTCCTTGATGGCGCGAATGGCGCGGTTGGTCAGGTTTTCCGGGTTCCACGCCTCGGCGGCGTCTTCGCTGCGCAGGGCAGGGTCGGTATAGGGAAACAGGCAGATCGCCGGGATGCCGAGCGCATGGGCCTCGCGCGCCGCCTCGACCACCTTATCCACCGAAAGCCGGTTCACCCCGGGCATCGAGCCGATGGGTTCCACCACGCCGCTGCCGTCGCGCACAAACACCGGCCAGATGAGATCCGACGGGCTCAGCACCGTTTCAGCGACCAGTGCGCGGATCGCCGGGCTGGTGCGCAGGCGGCGCAGGCGTGTTGCGGGAAAACCGGCAATCGTGGGTTTCATCGTGGGCCTCTCTTGATAACACGGCTCTTGGGTGGCATGGAAAGGCGGCTGTCACAAGGCCCGGCACTTTGCGTGCTTCAACAGGCCGCGCGCAAGAGGGGCCCTGCGACAAGTGGATTGGTACCAAACCGTTCTCGAGACCATCGACCTGCGGTCGTTCTCCAACCTGTGGTACTGGATCGCGCTTGCGGTCACATGGTCGAAGGCCAGCCACTGGGTGCTGGGGGTGCCATTCGACATGGTTGTGCGCGCCAAGCGCAATGGCGGGCAGGCGGCAAGCGATCTTGAAGACATGGTTCGCATCAACGTCAATCGCATTCTGTTCACCGTCAACGAGGCCGGAGTCTGGATTGTCGCTTTCGGCGCGCTGTTTCTGACCATGCTGCTGGTGGCGGGGTTCTGGTATGGGGTCGAACTTACTCAGGCCGTGGCCCTGATCGTGGTGCCGATGACGCTGGTTGCGCTTCTGAGCCTGCGGGTGGCGAAGCAGATCCGCAGTCTGGGTCTGAGCGGCCCGGAGCTGTGGCAACGCCTCGCGACGCATCGCTTCTGGATTCAGGTGATCGGCCTGATTTCGATCTTCATCACGGCGCTTTGGGGCATGTTCCAGAACATGGGGTATCAGACGCTCGGCTAAGGCGCGCATTGTGGTTGACGGGCGCGCGCCATCGCGCCACATGGCTTGAGCATGGCACAGACCCTTTCCCCGACCTCTCGTATCGTCATGGGCGGCGCGCCCGAAGGCTTCGACGCGCAGCTTGTCCTGTCCGAATCCGACAAGGCCGGCGGGCCGGTCATTCACGTGGCGCGCGACGACAAGCGGCTTGCCGCGATGCGCGATGCGCTGGCGTTCTTTGCGCCCGACATGCCGGTGATCACCTTCCCCGGCTGGGATTGCCTGCCTTATGACCGGGTATCGCCCAACCCCGACATTTCCGCCGCGCGCATGTCGACGCTGGCGGCGCTGGTGCATGCGATGCCGACGCGGTTTGTGCTGCTGACCACGCTGTCGGCGGCAATGCAGTATCTGCCCGCGCGCGAGGTGCTGCGCGAGGCGGCCTTTACCGCCCGCGTCGGCGACCGGATCGACGATACCGCGTTGCGCGCCTTTCTGGTGCGCATGGGCTTTTCCATGGCGCCGACAGTGACCGAGCCGGGCGATTACGCCATTCGCGGTGGCATCATCGACATTTTCCCGCCGGGCGAGGGCGGTCCGGTGCGGCTTGACCTGTTCGGTGATGTGCTGGACGGCGCGCGCCGATTCGATGCGGCGACGCAGCGCACCACCGAAAAGCTCGACGTGGTCGAGCTCGCGCCGGTCTCCGAGGTGATCCTCGACGAGGCGTCCATTACCCGGTTCCGACAGAATTACCGTATCGAATTTGGCGCGGGCGGATCGGACGATCCGCTGTATGAATCGGTCAGCGCCGGGCGCAAGCAGCAGGGCATGGAACATTGGCTGCCGTTCTTTCATGAACGGATGGAGACGCTGTTCGATTATCTGCCGGGCGCGCCGCTGCTGATGGATGACCAGATGACCCCGGCGCGGCTGTCGCGCTGGGACAGCATCAAGGATCAATACGACACCCGCCGCCATGCGATGACGCAAAAGGGCCGGCTGGAATCGGTCTATAAACCGGTGCCGCCGGGGCAGCTTTATCTCGACGATGCCGCGTGGGAGGCCGCCGTTTTGGGCCGCCGCCGGGCACAGTTTCACCCGCTGCCGCAGGCCAGCGGGCCGGGCGTGGTGGATGCGGGCGGGCGCATCGGGCGCAATTTCGCCCCCGAGCGGCAGCAGGAAAACATCAGCCTGTTCGGCGCGCTGGCCAGCCACGTCAAGGCAAAGATGAACGATGGCCCTGTGCTGATCGCATCGTGGTCTGAAGGCGCGCGCGAGCGCCTGACCGGCCTGATCGAAGACGAGGGTCTGGCCGAGGCGATCCCTGTGGGCAACGGCACGCGGATCGGCAAACGTGGGCTGCATCTTGCGGTTTGGGCGCTGGAAAGCGGCTTTGAAGCGCCTTGGGGTGATCAACGCATCACGGTGATCTCGGAACAGGACGTTCTGGGCGACCGGCTGATCCGCGCCCCGAAAAAGCGCCGCAAGGCCGAGAATTTCCTGACCGAGGCGCAATCGCTGTCGCCGGGCGATCTGGTGGTGCATGTCGATCACGGCATCGGGCGCTATCAGGGGCTGGAGGTGATCACCGCCGCTGGCGCGGCGCATGAATGCCTGCTGCTGGAATATGCCGAAAGCGCGCGTCTGTATCTGCCGGTCGAGAACATCGAATTGCTGTCGCGTTACGGCCACGAAGACGGCTTGCTCGACCGGCTTGGCGGCGGCGCATGGCAGGCCAAGAAGGCCCGCCTCAAGGAGCGCATCCGCGAGATGGCGGACAAGCTGATCCGCGTCGCCGCCGAACGCGCCTTGCGCAAGGCGCCGATCATCGACCCGCCCGCTGGGGCGTGGGAAAGCTTTTGCGCCCGCTTCCCCTATACCGAGACCGACGATCAGATCAGCGCCATCGAGGATGTGCTGGGCGACATGACCTCTGGTCAGCCGATGGACCGGCTGATCTGCGGCGATGTCGGCTTTGGCAAGACCGAGGTTGCGATGCGCGCGGCCTTTGTTGCGGCGATGTCGGGCCAGCAGGTGGCGGTGATTGCGCCCACGACGCTGCTGGCGCGCCAGCATTACAAGAGCTTTGCCGAACGTTTCCGCGGCTTTCCGATCAATGTCGCGCCGCTGTCGCGGTTCGTGACGGCGGGCGATGCGGCCAAGACCCGTGATGGCATCACCAAGGGCACGGTCGATATCGCCATTGGCACCCATGCGCTGCTGGCCAAGAATATCCGGTTCAAGGACCTTGGCCTGCTGATCATCGACGAGGAACAGCATTTCGGGGTGGGTCACAAGGAGCGGCTGAAAGAACTGCGCAGCGACATTCACGTGCTGACGCTCACCGCAACGCCGATCCCGCGCACTTTGCAGCTGTCGCTGTCGGGGGTGCGCGATCTATCGATCATCGGCACGCCGCCCGTCGACCGGCTGTCGATCCGCACCTATGTGTCTGAATTCGATCCGGTAACCGTGCGCGAGGCGCTGCTGCGCGAGCATTATCGCGGCGGCCAGAGCTTTTACGTGGTGCCGCGCATCTCGGACATTCCTGAAATCGAGGAATTCCTGCGCGAACAGGTGCCTGAGGTGTCCTTCGTGGTTGCCACCGGCCAGCTGGCCGCAAGCGATCTCGATGACCGGATGAACGCCTTTTACGACGGCAAGTTCGATGTGCTGCTGGCCACGACGATCGTGGAATCGGGTCTGGATATTCCGACGGCCAACACCATGGTGGTGCACCGGGCCGACATGTTCGGCCTTGCGCAACTGTACCAGATCCGCGGCCGGGTGGGGCGCTCGAAGACGCGGGCCTATGCTTATCTGACCACCAAGCCGCGCGCCAAGCTGACCGATACCGCCGAGAAACGCCTGCGGGTGCTGGGCTCTCTGGATACGCTGGGGGCCGGGTTCACGCTGGCCTCTCAGGATCTGGACATTCGCGGCGCGGGCAATCTTTTGGGCGAGGAACAGTCCGGCCAGATGAAGGATGTGGGCTACGAGCTGTACCAGTCGATGCTGGAAGAGGCGATTGCCAAGATCCGCTCGGGCGAGACGGTTGGCCTGCTGGACGACGACGGGCAATGGGCGCCGCAGATCGGCCTTGGCGTGCCGGTGCTGATCCCCGAGAGCTTTGTGCCGGATCTGGATGTGCGGCTGGGGCTGTACCGGCGCCTGTCGGGGCTGACCACCAAGGTCGAGCTGGAGGGCTTTGCCGCCGAGCTGATCGACCGCTTCGGCAAGCTGCCCAAGGAGGTCAACACGCTGCTGCTGGTGGTGCGAATCAAGGACATGTGCAAACGCGCCGGAATCGCCAAGCTGGACGCTGGACCAAAGGGCGCGACCATCCAGTTTCACAACGACAAGTTCGCCAAGCCCGAGGGGTTGGTGGCCTTTATCCAGAGTGAAGACGGGCTGGCCAAGATCAAGGACAACAAGATCGTGGTGCGCCGCGACTGGCGCTCTGACGCGGACAAGATCAAGGGCGCCTACGCCATCGCGCGTGATCTGGCCGAAAAGGCCGGGGCGATCCGTCTGCGCGAAAAGCGCTGACCGTCTGCGCGAGAAGAGCTGCGGGCAGCGCCCGGCATCGAGGGGGGTGGGGGGCTCTGCCCCCCTCGGCCTTGCGGTCTCACCCCCCGGGATATTTTCCTGCCAGAAGAAACTGCGGGCGAAAGTGGCGGGGGCGGGACGGGGCGTGCTGGGTCCGGGGTTTTCGCTTGTGCCTCAAGTTGCAAGGGCTTAACCCTCTTTCAAGCTCGTCATGGCGCGAGCAAAGCGCAAAATAAAGAGGGGCTTTGTTCTGGCCGGTTGATGCTGGGGCCATGGCTCCGGACGGGAAACCGGGAGATCTCATGACCGCGAAAACCTTTAGTGCCAAACTGTCCGAACTGCTGCGTTTCATCTATCCGGACGTAAACACCGATATTCTTGGCAGTCAGGTGGTCGAAGCATTCTGGCCGGATGAAAAGCACCGGCGCAAGCAGCCGCGCAAGCCGGGCAACAATCTGTGGACGCAAAATGACGCGGTGCTGATTACCTATGGTGACAGCCTGATCGATGGCACCCACAAGCCGCTTGACCTGCTGCACGACTTTCTGGCGACGCATATGAAGGGTGTCGTGAACGGCGTGCATATCCTGCCGTTCTTTCCGTTCACCTCGGACGATGGTTTTGCGGTGACGGATTATCGCAAGGTGAATCCCCAGCTTGGCGAATGGTCGGATGTGGGCCGGATCGCCCGTGAATTCCATCTGATGTCGGATCTGGTGCTGAACCACGTCTCGTCGCAAGGCGTCTGGTTCAACGCCTATCGGCAAGGGCAAAAGCCCTTCGACGGCTTCTTTTTTGAAGCCTCGCCCGAGGATGACGTCAGCATGGTGACGCGTCCGCGCACCACGCCGCTGCTTCAGGAAGTCGAGACGGCGATGGGCACGCGCCACGTCTGGTGTACCTTCAGCCACGACCAGATCGACCTGGATTTCCGCAACCCCGAAGTGCTGCTTGAGATCCTGCGCATCATCCGCCTGCACATTGACGAGGGCGTGCGCATCATCCGGCTGGATGCGGTGGCCTTTTTGTGGAAGCAGCTTGGCACCAATTGCATTCACCTGCCGCAGACCCATGCGGTGATCCAGCTCATGCGGCTGCTGATGGATTATGCCACCGAGACGGTGATCCTGCTGACCGAGACCAACGTGCCCAAGGCCGAAAACCTCAGCTATTTCGGTCACCGGAACGAGGCGCATGTGGTCTATAACTTCCCCCTGCCGCCGCTGATCCTGCATGCGATGATGTCGGGCAATGCGAAGTTCCTGATCAACTGGCAGCGCACCATGCCGCCGGCGCCGCTGGGCTGCGCCTATCTCAACTTCACCGCGTCGCATGACGGCATCGGTATGCGCCCGGCCGAGGGGCTGATCCCGCCGCCCGAGATCGGCAAGATGATCGAGACCATCCGTGAGATCGGTGGGCGGGTGTCGATGCGCTCGTTGCCCGGCGGCGGCGAGGCGCCTTACGAGCTGAACTGTTCGTATTTCGAGGCGATGGGGCAGACCTTCGAGGGCCGCGACGAGCATCACATTGCGCGGTTCCTGTGTTCGCAGACCATTCCGATGTCGCTTGAAGGTATTCCAGCGTTTTACATCCACTCGATGCTGGCGACGCCGAACGATCTCGAGGCGGTCGAGCGGCGCGGGATGAACCGTGCGATCAACCGGCATCGCTGGGATTATCCGACGCTGATCGGCAAGCTCGAAGATCCCGAGACGATTCATGCGCAGGTGCTTGGCGCGCTGTCCGAACGGCTCCGGCTGCGGGCCAAGCAGCCGGGGTTCCATCCCAATGCGACGCAGTTCACGCTGAACCTTGATCCGCGGATCTTTGGCCTGTGGCGGCAATCTCTGGATCGGGCGCAGTCGATCTTTACCCTGCACAATGTCAGCGCCGAGACCGTCGAGATCCCCGAAGCCGATCTGAACCTGATCGCTGACGAGCGCTGGGTCGACCTGCTCAGCGGCGAAGAGATCGTCGCCGGGCCGGTGTCGCTGGCGCCCTATCAGTGCCGCTGGATCTCGAACCAGCCTGACGCGCAGGTTTAATGGGCCTGAGGCAGAGCACGGCCAGTGCCGGTTTTGCCGCATTTCCTTCAAATGATTCGCATTACCGCCAGCACGACGCCGATGTCGTGCTGGCCAATCTTCGTGTTCCTTACGGATTGACCACGAGGCAGAGACAGAGACCGCCACAATTATTCACGGCAGCGTGAAGGGTGTCCGAGAGGTTGCCAGCACCGTGCTGTTTCACTTTTGGAAACAATGGGCCACAGCGGAGCCGGGGAAGAGGGCCTGTTTTCGCTGGAATCCGGTGATATCTGCCGATTTTCCCCGTGGTATCTGGAAACAATGCGCCGGCAAGATTTCGTTAACCATGTCAAAATCATGCGGCGATCCGGCCTCTGTTCGCAGGGTCGAGCAAGATACAGACATTTTATCCTTTGTCCGACGCATTCCGCACCCTAATAATCTCGTCAAGTCCAACCGGGAGTGAGGACCATAGGCCACGGGGGCGGCCGCTGAACGGAAAGTGCCTGCCAAGGGTGCGGAAGGGATGCGCTGGAGGAAAGCCTCCGTCGCCATGAGCGAACTTCGTCCACGCATGTGACAGGTGGGCAAAGGCGCGCAACCCCGATTGCAGACCTTGCTGGCGAGACAGAAAAACGACGGCGGCAGCCTTGACGCTCGTCACAGTGGATTTGGCGCGGTTTTGCCCGGCGCCGACGTAATGAGGGTCGAAAACGATGGCTGATCTGGTTCTGGACTGGAGCGCGCTTGGTGCCTACGGCACCAATCTGGAAGACACTGCTGCGGATGCGGTGACCACCTCTGTCGACACGGGCGGCGTAACCGTCGACATCACATTCACCGCGCAGGACGACGAGGCACAGGCGTTCACCGCCACCTATGACGGCTACGTGCCGGAAGGGTTGGGCATCGACCCCAATTCCCACCTCAAGCTGTTCGGCCTTGGCGGCGACGGCGGCACCGTGTCGCCGACCTCGACCACCGTGTTGAATTTCAGCGCCACCGACGCGCTGTATTCGGATTCCGTGCAGAACGTTACATTCGTGCTGAATGACGTCGATGGCGGCGCTGGCTCCGACCTTGGCGATCTGGTGGAATATTCCGAAGGTGGCGACACCAGCAGCAGCTTTCAGGATTATGTGACGGTCCTCGCCTATGATGCCGAGGGCAACGCCACGGCAGTCACCATTTCTCCGCTCGGCACCACCACCAGCGTCGATGGCGACACCGCAACCGGCGATGCCATCACCGCCTTTGCTGATCAGGATGGCACGCTCAAGGTCAGCATCGAGGGCCCGGTTTCGCGCATCGAGATTGTCTACGAGAACGGCGGCGACTCCACCCAGGGCGTGCTGATTTCCGATGTGTCCTTCTCGACCATCGACGCCGACGATCTGGCACCCGTGGCCGAGGATGACGTCGCCGAGACCCTCGAGGATACCCCGGTGGTGATCAACGTGCTGGACAATGACAGCGACCCCGAGGGCGGCGCGCTGAGCGTGACCAGCGCAACGGCGACCAACGGCAGCGTCACCATCAACGACGATGGCACCCTGACCTACACGCCCGACGAAAACTACAACGGCCCGGACGAGATCGCCTATACCGTGACCAACCCCGAGGGGACCTCCGACAGCGCGAGCGTTGCGGTCACCGTCACCCCGGTGAACGACGATCCCGTCGCGGTGGATGATACCGTGTCCACCGGTGCGGGCACCCCGGTGAGCTTCGATCCGACCGACAATGACACCGATGTCGACGGCGATCCGCTGACCGGCACCTTGGGCGATCCCGACAATGGCACCGTCACCGACAATGGCGACGGCAGCTTTACCTACACGCCCGACGATGGCTTTACCGGCAATGACACCATTGCCTACACCGTCGATGACGGCAACGGCGGCAGCGATGATGGCGTGATCACCGTGGTGGTGGGCGACGACACCGCGCCCGGCAATACCGCGCCCATCGCCGAGGATGATTTCTACACCACCGACGTCGACACCCCGCAGACCATCAATCCGCTGGTCAACGATATCGACGGTGACGGCGATCCGCTGACGGTCGGCTCCATCGGCACACCGGACAATGGCACGCTGGTCGACAATGGCGATGGCACCTTCACCTATACACCGGACACCGGTTTCGAAGGCGATGACACCATTTCCTACACGGTCAGCGACGGCAATGGCGGCAGCGACGATTCAGTGATCACCATCAGCGTCGGCGGCGATGACACCGGACCCGGTGGAAACAGCGCTCCGACTGCGGTCGACGATCTTTATGCCACGACGCTCTATGCCACGCAGACGGTTGACCCGACCGAGAACGACACCGATCCCGAGGGCGATGCGCTGACCGTCATCGCGGTTGGCGAAGCCGATTTCGGCACGGTGACGCTGAACGAGGACGGCACCGTCAGCTATACCTCGGTTTCCACCCCGGATGGCTTCACCGAGGGCAGCTTCTATGACTCCTTCACCTATTCGATCAGCGACGGCAATGGCGGCGAGAGCGAAGCGAATATCAGCGTCGAGGTGCTGCCCTGCTTCACCCCCGGCACGCTGATCGCCACGCCGCAGGGCGAACGTCTGGTCGAAACTCTGGAAGTTGGCGACCGGGTGATCACCCGCGACAATGGCATTCAGGAGATCCGCTGGATCGGCAACAAGGAACTGACCGGCCACCAACTGGCGCGCAAGCCGCATCTGCGCCCGGTGCTGATCCAGGCCGGATCGCTGGGCAGGAACCTGCCGGAGCATGATCTTCTGGTCTCGCCCAACCACCGCGTTCTGGTCGCCAATGACAAGACGGCGCTGTATTTCGAGGAGCGCGAAGTGCTGGCCGCCGCCAAACATCTCACCGGCCTTGAAGGCGTGGACGAGGTCGAGACCATGGGTGTCACCTACATCCACATGATGTTCGACAACCACGAGGTCGTGCTGTCCAACGGTGCCTGGACCGAAAGCTTCCAGCCCGGCGACATGACTCTTGGTGCGATGGACGACGAGCAGCGCCAAGAGATTTTCGAGCTGTTCCCCGAACTGGAGAATGCCGACGGCCTGCGCGCCTACGGCGCCGCCCGCCGCTCGCTGAAAAAGCACGAGGCGCAGTTGCTGACCAAATAAAGCCGCGCGTCGCGGCAACCAGAGATCATCCCGCTGCGCTTCGACCCCGCATCGGGATGACAACATGAAACGGGGTGGCAAGGGTCGCCCCGTTTTTCGTTGTGATACAAGTCTGTATCTCTGGATTTCGGTGCAAGCGCGTTCATATCCTGTGGGAAGGAAAACCGCCAAAGCCTCGTCATTCAGTTGATTGACTGCTCGGAATATTTAGTTCTGTGTGGTCGATTTACAATTGAGTCCGCGTCTGTTTTGATCTGTTAAAGTGTCCCCTATATAATATTTTTTTGTACAGAGGTATATAATTCCACAAAAGGTCTGTAACTGAAGACCTCGCAGGTAGGGGCGTGAAGCCGTGTTTTCTTCGGTTTAAAATATTTGGATCGGCTCCTCTCTTTGAATGGAAGCCTCGGCAGAAATATTGAACATAGAAAGCCTTTGATGATCATTGAAAATGCTAGATTTCTATCCATTGCATCTCGGCGGATGGACACAAGATATGCTTTTGGCGGAAAGATTACCTCCGACAAGGGCTCTGTTGCACAAAGCCTGTGAGGGATTCACCTTGCGAACCCAGTGCGATAACTGGAGGGGATGAGCAGACCGA
>NZ_JAUOQN010000170.1:0-951 GCF_030547555.1 Salipiger sp. 1_MG-2023
TCGATCTGGCAAAGAATGTTTTCCAGCTCCACGGTGCTCTGCGGACGGGAAAAGTCCAGTTCCGAAAAAAGCTCACACGTAAGCAGTTCCCTGCTTTTATGGCCCAACAGGAACCTTGCCTGGTCATCTTTGAGGCCTGCGGCAGCGCGCACCATTGGGCGCGCGAAATGGAAGTCCTTGGCCACGAGGTAAAGCTGATAGCGCCACAGTACGCGCGCCCGTTCGTCAAGCGCCAGAAAAATGACGCTGCCGATGCTGAGGCGATCGTAATCGCGGCCCGGCAGCCGGAAATGCGCTTTGTGGAGCTCAAGACGGTTGAGCAGCAGTCCCGCGCGGCCGTGTTCCGCGGCCGAGAACGACTGATCCATCAGCGTACCGCGGATGTAAACGCCTTGCGGGCTCTGCTGTACGAGCATGGCCATGTGTTTCCTGCAGGGGTTCGCTCCATTGATCGTATAACGGTGCTTTTAGAGGATGAAACTTCAGACTTACCTGCGCTGATCCGGGATGAGTGCCTGGACCTGCTGGCACAGATTGCTGAGAAAACGGCACGTATCGCCGACCGGGACAAGAAACTCGCATCGCTGGCTTCCCAGTCAGACAGGGCGCGCCAGCTCCAGACCATGCCGGGTGTTGGCCCCCTGACAGCGATCGCGGTGGAAGCGTTCGGGCCAGATATGGCACGGTTCAAATCAGGACGCGACTTTGCGGCTTGGTTGGGCCTCGTGCCCCGGCAGCATTCGTCCGGAGGCAAAGAGCGCTTGGGACGTATGACCAAGGCCGGTCAGGCCGACATCCGACGCCTCCTGATTATTGGAGCAATGTCTCGATTGAACTGGCTTGGACTGCGCACGATTGCGGAGGGCAGCTGGTTGTCACGCATGTTGGCGCGCAAGCCCAAGATGCTGGTCGCCATTGCGCTGGCCAACAAGATGGCCCGGCAGATATGGG
>NZ_JAUOQN010000171.1:0-942 GCF_030547555.1 Salipiger sp. 1_MG-2023
CACGCGATGAAGGACTGGCACAAACTCAAGCCAGAGCTGTTCAAGAAACAGCCATATTACCTGCCGGGATGTGACAGGTAGCGTCATTCATGGTGGTGCGTCCTCGATGGTTGGTGGTTTGTTTGGCAACATCAAACCAACCAGATGCACCGCCAGCTTTCAAACCGCCCAAACACCAGATTCAGCCATAGCTCTGGTCCAGGGGTGGTTCGGCTTAGTGAGCCTATGTTCGATCCCATTCGCCTCACAGATCATGTCCAAGCGCATCTGACGCGATGATGCGGTGTTCCGGTTCCGAGGCTGCTCGGCGAACTGAATGCCATTGTCAGTCAGGATCGTGTGGCTGCGATAGGGAACCGCCTTGAGCAGAAGCTCGAGGAACTCCCACGCGGTCTTTCGATCTGCCTTGTCCACGAGTTGGGTGACGGCGAATTTGCTCGTTCGGTCAATGCCGACAAAGAGGTAGAGCTTCCCCTCCACCGTCTGAACCTCGGCGATGTCGATATGAAAGAACCCGATCGGGTAGCGCTTGAACTTCTGTCGCTTTGGTTTTTCCCCCTCGATGTCAGGCAGGCGCGAGATGCCATGTCGCTGCAGACACCGGTGCAACGCCGAGCGGGTCAGGTGCGGGATTGATGGCTGCAGGGCATAGAGACAGTCATCCAGCAGCAGCAACGTGTGTCGCCGAAATGCGACGATCATCGCTTCCTCAGCTTCAGTGAGAACGGTTGAACGCGGCTCTCTCGGCCCGGTCTTGAGATCTTCGGCGGTGGCTCGCTTTCGCCACTTCGCGACCGTCTTCGGATTGATGCCCAGCTCTTGGCTCAGTTGCGCGAGCGAAGCCTGCGATCGCTGTATTGCTGCTCTGACAGCGTGCGTGGTCGTGGCGCTACCATGACGAACTTGTCCCATAATGCTTGCTTCCAACCTTGAGAAAGGATC
>NZ_JAUOQN010000172.1:0-940 GCF_030547555.1 Salipiger sp. 1_MG-2023
ACTGACATAAGCTATGATTTGCAGTCTGCTGATCTTCGACGAGAAGGAGATCAGAGATGTCGAAACGCAAGCAGCATGCGCCTGAGTTTAAGGCCAAGGTCGCGCTGGAAGCCCTGAAAGGCGAGGAGACCGCCGCTGAGCTGGCAAGCCGGTTTGGGGTGCATCCGACGATGATCCATCAATGGAAGCGAGCCCTGCTCGAAGGCGCCTCCGGTGTGTTCGAGCGCGGGGGCCGCAAGAGGCCCGAGATTGACGAGGAGCAGGTGAAGGAGCTTCACGCCAAGATCGGGGAGCTGGCGGTGGCCAACTCTTTTTTGGAACGAAAGCTGAAGCCTTGGGGCGGGAAGTGAGGCGCGACATGATCGAGCCTGACCACCCGGATCTGTCGATCGGCCAGCAGTGCAAGCTGCTGTCGATCGCGCGTTCGTCTTTCTACTACACGCCCAAGGGAGAGACTGAGCAGAACCTCGGCCTGATGAGGACGATCGACGAGCAGTTCCTGGAGACGCCGTTCTTCGGCGTCCGGCAAATGACTTGGCACCTGCGCAACGACGGCCACCTGGTGAACGAGAAGCGCATCCGGCGACTGATGCGCCTGATGGGGTTGATGCCGATTTACCAGAAGCCCAACACCAGCAGGCCAGCAAAGGGCCACAAGACCTATCCCTACCTGCTCAGAGGTCTGCGGGTGGAACGTCCGAACCAAGTCTGGTGCTCGGATATCACCTACCTGCCCATGCGGCGTGGGTTCCTCTACCTCATGGCGATTATGGACTGGCACACCCGCAAGGTTCTATCCTGGCGGATCTCGAACACGCTGGAGGCCGACTTCTGTGTCGAGGCGCTGAACGAGGCCATCCACAAGTTCGGCCCGCCCGAGATAATGAATACGGATCAGGGATCCCAGTTCACGTCCTTTGCCTGGACGGACCGGCTCCGC
>NZ_JAUOQN010000173.1:0-939 GCF_030547555.1 Salipiger sp. 1_MG-2023
GGTCTGCTCATCCCCTCCAGTTATCGCACTGGATTCGCAAGGTGAATCCCTCACAGGCTTTGTGCAACAGAGCCTCTATGAGCAGCCCCATACCACCGAGATATATTACCAAGAACTGGCCGAGCTACAACGAAGCATTGAAGCAGCGCGGCTATTTGTCGATCCCTTGACCGACAGCACATGCTTGCATGTGTGAGAGGGTGGTTCGATCCAAAGATGGCCTGGACGCCTCCGCCGACCGGCAAGCGAGGCCGGCAGCCTCCGTATAGTGATGCCGCTATCCAGACGTGCCTGACCTTGAAAGTCTTGTTCGGCATGGCTCTTCGACAGACTACGGAATTCGTCGAGAGCCTCCTGCGTCTGGTCGGGCTCGACCGCGCAGTGCCGGACTTCAGCACCCCGGGCCGGCGTCAGCAGTCCTTGGCCGTTAACATCCCCTATCGTGGCTCAAAAGCCCATTGAACCTTTTGATCGATAACACCGGTATCAATCGAGGGCGCCCTCTCATGATTTGCAAGCAAACCATTGCCGGGTCGTAAGTGGCACGCCCGGAAGCATCCCTCTCACATATGCAAGCATGTCCTGGCGGGCAATGGGCGGCGCGAAACGCCGGCTTTGGCGCAAGATCCACCTTGGCATCGACGAAAAGACGCCGGAAATCCGTGCTATCGAAATCACCGGCAGCAGCGTTGATGATGCTCCGATATTGCCAGAGTTGCTGTGCCAGATCCCTGCCGACGTGGAGATAGGATCGGTCATCACCCCCTTCCGGCAGATTGCCGCGCAATCGCCTGCAGGGCAATGGATGGCGCCTACGATACGCGCAAGTCTCACGGCGCCGTCCACTGCCCGGCAGTGCATGTGGAGCTATTGTCAAATCTGGTGTTTGGGCGGTCATCAAGCGGCGGCCTGATCTTGTGTTGATGGCTTGATGCCGTT
>NZ_JAUOQN010000174.1:0-930 GCF_030547555.1 Salipiger sp. 1_MG-2023
CACTTCTTCGATGCGGCCATTGAAGCGCTCGACCATGCCGTTGGTCTGAGGCGACTTCGGCGGGGTCAGGCGATGCTCTATGTCGAGGGCGGCGCAGAGCGTGTCGAATTCGTGCGCGCCGGTCGCTGCACGCTTGCGCAGGCCGAAGAGCCGATCGGTGAACTCCTTGCCGTTGTCCGTCAAAATGGTGCGGATACGCAGCGGGCAAGCGCGTTCCAGGTCACGAAGGAAGCGGCGGGCGTTAGCTGCCGTCTTGGCCTTGAAAACGCGGATGACGCCGGGGCTCCGCCCGTTCAGGGCTGAATTGATCCACTGGATCAATTCCGGGACGCCCTTCACCCCAGCGTGTCGCTCGGTCGATTGCCACAAAAAGGTAGCGGCGGGAACTCTCATCGGCCATTTGCGGCAGGTATTTCACGTCGATATGCAGGTATCCGGGTTCATAGGCCTTGAAGGCGCTTTGCTTCAGCTTTGGTGCTTTGGCCTTCAGATCGCGCAGGTTTCCCACGCCATGCCGACGCAGGCAGCGGTCCAGCCCAGAGCGCGAGGCATTCGGGTTTAGAAACTCGCGCACCACAGCCAGCAGGTCATCGAGTGATACCAGCAGCGTCGTGCGCAAGGCCACCGCAACAGCCTCCTGGGCCGGGGTCAGCGTCGTTTGCAGCCGGTGCGGTGTGTGGCTGCGATCCTCAACGCTGTCGCGGTGCCGCCACTTGTACACGGTCTGCTCCGTGACCCCGAAACGCTCGGCCAGCACCGGCGCAGTCTCCGTGCTCGCCTGTATCGCGGCCCGGACCTTTGGCGTCGTCGTGGCTTGCTTGTGAAGATGGATCAACATGGTCGCGCCCCGTTCCGAACTTCCCTCAGAACCGATCTTGCCATGAAAAGGGCAGACCGCCGAGGGTTTATGTGATCATCCGGGATGGAACA
>NZ_JAUOQN010000175.1:0-922 GCF_030547555.1 Salipiger sp. 1_MG-2023
GTGCTCCAAGTGCATGGAGCCGATGGCGCTGGTCACGCGGTACTGCGCAAGAAGCTGCGGCGAGCGCAGGTGTTGGAGTTCTTCGGGCAGCTACGGCCTTGCGTTGTCGCGATGGAAGCCTGTGACGGCGCTCATTTTTGGGAGCGTGAGATCAGCAAGCTGGGCCACGACGTTCGGCTGATCCCGCCGGCCTGGGTCAAGCCTTTCGTCAAACGCCAAAAGAATGATGCTGCCGATGCCGAAGCAATCTGTGAAGCGGCAGTGCGCCCGACCATGCGTTTTGTACCGGTGAAGAGTGAAGACACACAGGGAGCGGCACTGGTCTTTCGTGTGTGCGAGCTTCTCATCCGGCAGCGCACCCAAGCGATCAATGCATTGCGTGGCCACCTCACTGAATTCGGCCAGATTGTGCCTCAGGGCGCGGCGAACGCCTCGAAGCTGATTGCTTTCGTCGAGGACCCGGACAGCGGCAGACCTGCCGATGCCATCACCACTTTGAAGGTGATGGTCATGGCACGCGCCCATCTGGAGGCGGAGATCGGGAAGCTGAATGCAGAGATCGCCCGCCGGGCCAAAGAAAATGACGTGGCCCGACGGTTGATGAGCGTTCCAGGCATTGGGCCACTGATCGCCACGGCTATCGCAACCCTGGCCCCGCCACCAGAGAACTTCCGCAAGGCCCGAGACTTTGCTGCCTGGCTGGGTCTGGTGCCGCGACAGCATTCGACCGGTGGCAAGCAGCGGCTCGGGGCCACGACGACCCTCTCGTGACATCGGCTTCACGATGCACTGCCGGGCAAAGGATGGGCGAGCGATCGCTGAGGCGGTTGCTGATCATCGGCGCCAACAGCGTCATCATCAAACGCCATGTCCATGCTGCCGCCAAGCCGGGCACGTGGTTGAGCGGAATGCTGTCCCGCAA
>NZ_JAUOQN010000176.1:0-910 GCF_030547555.1 Salipiger sp. 1_MG-2023
TTGCAAATGCACTGCCGGGTGACAGACGGCACGCGAGACGTGCTGGGGCTATGGTTTCAGGCCAACGAGGGCGCCAAATTCTGGGTCAAGGTTCTCAATGACCTGCGCAATCGCGGAGTGCAGGACATTCTGATCGCCGTCGTGGACGGCCTCAAGGGCTTCCCCCAAGCCATCGAGGCAGCCTTCCCCCAGACCCAGGTTCAGACCTGCATCGTGCATCTTCTGCGCCATTCCATGAGCTTCGCCAGCTACAAGGACCGCAAGGCCGTGGCAGTGGCGCTGAAGGCGGTCTACTCCGCCGTCGACGCGGCAGCCGCCGAGGCCGCGCTGACCGACTTCGAGGAGAGCGATCTGGCCGCCCGCTACCCGGCAATCGCGCCGAGCTGGCGACGGGCCTGGACCGAGGTGATCCCGTTCCTCGACTATCCACCCGAGGTCCGCAGACTGATCTACACGACGAATGCCATCGAGGCGCTGAACTCGAAGATCCGCCGGGCCGTCCGCACAAGGGGGCACTTCCCCAGCGACGAGGCGGCGGCGAAATTGATCTATCTGGCGCTGAATGCTACCTCTCAGGAGTGGAAGCGATCAGTCCGCGAATGGCACGCCGTGAAGAGCCAACTCGCCATCATGTTCGATGATCGGTTCCCAATGGCGTAATCAACGCGCCGGGGCACAGAATTCCGGACAGTCTCATACAGGGCGTCTAAGGGGTATCTCTGGGCTTGGCAGCATACTACTAACCAGCGCCAAGCCCCCCCTTTACTCGCCTCTCAGGCGCTCTCAGGCACTATTGCGACCCCCTCTAAAGCATGCCTCTGACAATCATGATTGTAGCTGTTCCATCCCGGATGATCACATAAACCCTCGGCGGTCTGCCCTTTTCATGGCAAGATCGGTTCTGAGGGAA
>NZ_JAUOQN010000177.1:0-867 GCF_030547555.1 Salipiger sp. 1_MG-2023
GTCAGGAAGACGGAACTCGGAGCGCTCGACGCGACGCAAATTATCCTCGCTAGGTCGGCCACCAGTCTGGCAGCGTGAGCATCTGTGCCGGTTCTGGCGGGAGATTGCGGCGGGGTTGTCCAGCGAGGAAGCCGCCGTAGCAGCGGGAGTTTCACCGCCTGTCGGAACCCGTTGGTTTCGGAGTTCTGGCGGCATGCCTCCCACACATCTCGCGCCATCGGCCCTTGTGCCAAAGCAGCGCAGCCTTTCGTTCATGGAACGCGAGGAGATAGCCCTTGAATGTGCTCGGGGCACCAGCGTGCGGGCAATCGCGCGCAAGCTGGGCCGATCACCCAGCACGGTATCGCGGGAGATCAGGCGCAACTCGTCGACGCGCAGCGGAGAGTTCGACTATCGGGCCATTCCGGCGCAGTGGCATGCCGATCGTGCGGCCAGGCGACCAAAGATCAGCAAGCTGGCAGCCAACCCCAACTTGCGCGACTACGTTCAGGATCGGCTGTCGGGCCTCATTGCCACACCGGACCGCATCGCTTTCGATGGCCCCATCGTGGTATGGAAAGGGCGGCGGGCTGTTCGTCGACAAAGCCGACGCTGGTCATCTGCCTGGAGTCCAGAGCAGATCTCACAGCGCCTAAAGGTGGACTTCCCTGGGGATCCGATCATGCGCATAAGCCATGAAGCCATCTATCAGGCGCTTTACATTCAAGGACGTGGGGCACTTAGGCGAGAACTCTCCGCCTGCCTGAGATCCGGCCGCGCCCTCAGGTTGCCTCGCGAACGAGCCCGGAATCGCGGCAAGGCCTTCATTGCCGACGCGTTGATGATCAGCGACCGCCCAGCTGAGATCGGCGACAGGGCCGTCCCGGG
>NZ_JAUOQN010000178.1:0-851 GCF_030547555.1 Salipiger sp. 1_MG-2023
CTTCGAGATCCGCAAACTCTTCGCTGCCCCGCATCAGCAGTGCGTCACGGATCGACGCCTTGAGATGCCCATGAGCGCTCTCGATCGAACCATTCTCGTGTGCCACGCCGCGGTTATTGCGCGTCGGTGTCATCCGGTAATGGGCACAGAGAGCCTCGTAGCGTTTGGTCAGGTCCAGCTTCGCGTCCTGGTCGAGATTGCGGAAGGCGGCCGAAAGGCTGTCGCTGCGATGCTGGTGGGGCGCACCACCCGCCGACCACAGGGCGTTCTGCAGCCCTTCGGCCAGAGCCACGTAGCTCTCGCCGCCCAAGATGACATGGGCATGGGCAAAGCCCGACCACAGCAAGCGGAAGTGATACAGCATGTGTGCCAGTGGCTGGCCGGCAACCGTGATGCCAAGTCCCGACATGTCCGTGAAGTCCGACAGGCCCAGCCGACCCGGTTCATGCACCTGCCGGAAGATCACGTCCTGCTCCGCGCCATGCAGAGCGCGCCAGGACCGGATCCGCCGCTCCAGTGTGCGCCGGATGCCCGGCGACAGTTCGGGGTGGCGCCGCAGCATCTCGTCGAAAATCGCCACCGGACGCAGCCCCGGCGCTTCCTTCAAAAGCGGCACGACCTCGGCCGCGAAAATATGTTCCAGCGGGTCGGGTCGCCGACGCCCGCGCTGCTGTTCCATCTGAGAAGGAAGGCGCGGGTCCTGCGCAATCCGATAGCCCGTGGCACGGCTGATATCCGCCTTGGCGGCGGCAATCTCAATGGGATGGTCCTGTCTGAGCTTCATGAAAAGCCTCATCTGTTGATCGGTTACGTGGCGGCCCGGCACAAAGGGGTTCTCCCTTACAGAAAAC
>NZ_JAUOQN010000179.1:0-838 GCF_030547555.1 Salipiger sp. 1_MG-2023
TCATCGTCAGTTCTCCCATGCCTCAGGAGAAGTGAATCAGCAGCCAAGCCATCACTCAAGTGGAGTTTTTCAACACCATCCGGACCTTCCTGCCCCTCGCGGCACGTGCTGTCTTTATGCGAGGCCCGTGGTGGCACGTGGGAATTGCCGAGTTCTGCCCTTCTCAACGATTTGCGCGAAGGTCCGGGGCATACTGCGAGGGCAGCCCCGGACCGCTCAATTAGAGAGCGCCATTGAGATTTGTTCGAATGGCAGGCCTTCGTCATCGACAGGGCGACGACAGGTCTCGATGAAGCCGAGCTTCTCGTAGAAAGCCCGGGTTCTTTCATTCAGGGCATAAACCTCGAGCGTGAGCCGAGGCTTCAGGGACATTCCGTGCGCAATCAGCGCCTGTCCGACGCCCCTCCCTTGGCGTTCGGGTGAAACGAAGATTCCGCCGATGGTGGTATCGATCAACCCAATGAAGCCGATGGGCCGACCGCAAAGGCAGGCCACCCAGGTCTCGGCCTGCGGTAGGTAAAACTCTGACACAAGCGCGCGGTGCTCGAGCAGTTTCTCTTCGCCCAGAAAGGCATGTGAGATGCGGGACGCTGCGAGCCAGATGTCGGTCAGCGCGGCATTGTCGTCCGCTTGGTAGGGGCGGATTTCGATGGGTCTTTGGGTCATGGTAAATGTCCGGATAGGGTGCGTCTGCGCAGCAGAGAGCATCGTCCAAGAGAACTCGGAAGGCGTGTTTCGAAAAATTGCAACTCAACCTCTGCGCATAGAGCTCCTTCTGCGGCCATCGGTGCGATTACGCCCGCACAGGAAAGCTGTCAACAGAAGCAGACTCACGCTC
>NZ_JAUOQN010000018.1:0-79133 GCF_030547555.1 Salipiger sp. 1_MG-2023
GGGGGCCCGCCCGCCTTCTGCACCCCACCCCCCGGGTGGCCCCGCCCCCACCCCCCACCACCAACCCCCCCGGGCGGGGGCGGCCCCCCCCCGGGGGGGGGGGGGGGGGGCCCCCCCCCCCCCCCCCCCCCCCCCTGCCAGGGGGTTTACTGCCCGAGGGCGATCTGCTCGGCGCCCGGAATCGAAGACGCGCTCGGCACGCCGGTGACCAGCGTCCACCAGATCTTGCCGTTCGGCTCCTGATACCAGGCGATGCCCAGATCGCGCGCTGCCGCGTCAAGGATCACGTCGCGGGTGGCGGGATCTTCCATCCAAGCCGCGAGAGTTTCGGTTTCGGTTTCGTAGGTTTCCGAGATGTTCTCGCCCACGAGCCGCCCGGTGTAGCCGACGCGCTGCACCCGGTCGATCGGCGACGAGCCGTCCGAGCCGAAATGCCACGGGCGGTTCTGCACCGACATGTCGCGCGAATGGGTCGCGGCGGCGGCGTTGAGCTGGGCATTCAGCTGCAGCGGCGCAACCCCGCGGGCCTGACGCAGCGCGTTGACCGAATCGAGCACCGAATATTCGATCCGTCCGGTGTCATTGGCCGAGATCCGGTAAACCTTGGGCAGAGGCTTGCCATCCGGACCAAGCGCCGGAGCTTCGTTATAGGGCGCGGGGGCACAGGCTGCCGCCAGCAGCGCCGCCCCCATCATCAAGAACGCACGTCTTTGCATAATACTGCCTTGGTTGTTTCGGATCGAAATCTCGGGTTTGATCCCGATTAGCGCGTTGGGCGTTGCCAATCAAACGCACATCGGCGTGAATGCGCCGGGTTTGATTTGCGACTGCGGCATTCAGGTCATATGATGTGCCCTTGTTATCCGTATGTCCGGCGCATGGCCGGACCCAGCTTGGGGGACAGGATCCACATGGCAGGTACAGGTTTTGACCGGCGCGCGTTCCTTGCGGCCGGAGCGGCATTTGTCGGAACTCCGGCACTGGCGCAAACGCTCGACAGCACCGGTACGGTCGAGATCGAGCGGGATGTCTCTAATATCGTGCGCCGCAACGTGTCGAGCTTCCGCTCGCTCGACTGGCAGCCGTATTTCTCGAACCTGACCAAGGGCGCGATCCTTGTCGATACCCAGTCGCGCGCCTTGCACTACTGGGAAGAGGCCGGCACCTATCATCTCTACCCGTGTTCCGTGCCGCTGACCGAGGATCTGACCCGTCGCGGCCGCACCGAGGTGATCCTCAAGGACCCCAAGCCCAGCTGGCGTCCGACGCCGTCGATGAAGGAACGCAACCCCGAGTGGCCCGATTTCGTCGGCCCCGGCCCGGACAATCCGCTTGGCACCCGCTCGCTGCATCTGAGCTGGACCTACTATCGCATCCACGGCACCCATGACACCCGCAAGATCGGCCGCCGGTCTTCGAATGGCTGCGTCGGCCTGTATAACGAGCACATCGAAGCTCTTTACGACATGGCAGAGGTCGGGACGCAGGTGTTGCTAATTTGACAATACTGCGGCAGGCTGGACACGGGCGAAGTGAGTCAGATTGCAAAAAACTTTGATTGCTGGTTAGACAGACTCACGAGGTAAGTCTTGGGTGCTTGTCGTTTGAAATCATTACGACAAGCGATTTTCTGGAGGTTAACATGAAGAAGTTCGCTCTCGCCACCGTTTTCGCTGCAACTGCATCGACCGCAATGGCTGGCTCCTATGCTAAGGATGACGTGGTCATGGAACCCGTTGTCGTCGTCGAAGAAGCACAGCAGTCGTCGTCGTCGGCCGGCATCGTGATCCCGCTGCTGCTGATCGCCGTGATCGCCGCAGCTGCGTCGAACTGATACCGGGTTTTCGGTTTTTGAATTTGAAAAAGGCGGTGCCCGCAGGCATCGCCTTTTTCTGTGTCTAGCGCCCGGGTCGGGCTGGCCGGGTCCTAGACCCAGCCGCCAAGATTCTCTGAAATCACCGTGCACAGCGCATCGATATGCGCGCCGTCGTCGTTGAGGCAGGGAATATAGCTGAACCGCTGGCCGCCCGCGTGTTCAAAGCTTTCGCGGATTTCCTCGTTGATCTCTTCCAGCGTCTCGATGCAGTCGGCGGAAAACGCAGGGGCGATCACCGCGATGTTTTTCTTGCCCTGTTTCGCCAGCTCGGCGACATGATCGACGGTGTAGGGCTTGAGCCATTCCTCGGGGCCGAACACCGACTGAAAGGTCGTGGTGATCTGCGTCTCGTCCCAGCCGAGCTGTTCGCGCAGCAGGCGCGTCGTCTTCTGGCACTGACAGTGGTAGGGGTCGCCCTGCATCAGGTAGCGTTTCGGCATGCCGTGATAGCTGACCACAAGCATGTCGGGTTTGTCCGGCAGCGCGGCATAGCCGCGTTCGACCGACTGGGCGAGGGCCTCGATATATCGCGGATGTTCGAAGTAGGGATCGACGACGCGGGCCGTCGGTTGCCAGGTCTGATCCATCAGCGCCCGGAAAAACTGGTCGTTGGCGGTGGCCGAGGTCGCTCCGGCGTATTGCGGATAGAGCGGAAAGAACAGGATCTTGCGGCAACCGGCCTTGACCATCGCATCGACCTTCGACTGCGTTGACGGGTTGCCGTAGCGCATGCAGTAATCGACCATCACCTGATCGCCGTACTGCGCCTGCATCCGTGCGGCGATGGCGGAGCTCTGCTGCTTGGTGATCGTCATCAGAGGGCTTTCATTCAGCTCCTCGTTCCAGATCGACTTGTAGTTCCTGCCAGAGCTGAAGGGCCGCTTGGTCAGGATGATGGTTTGAAGCAGCGGCTGCCATTTCCATTTCGGATAGTCGATAACCCGCTGATCCGAAAGAAACTCACTGAGATACCGGCGCATCGGCCAATAGCTGTAGTGATCCGGCGTACCAAGGTTGGCGAGCAGAATGCCGACCTTCGGCGCGGACACCTTCGGGTGGTCGGCGGGGGCGTGAACGGGGCGGCTGGCGGTGTCGTCGAGCATTTCCTGACCTTTTCCCAAAGTGTTTTGCTTAGGTATCGCAGATTCTGAATGAATCAATCGCTCAGGGGCGTTTCCCGCGTATTCAGTACATCGGCGAGACGATGCGCCGCAGATCCGGGGCGCAGCGGCTTTTGCTGGCTGTCGTCGGGGGCCCAGCCGGTCAGCGTGACGATCTCGTAGGTGGCGGGGATGCGGCCATCGGTTCCGAAGGTCTGCGCGTAAAGCTGGGCGGCGCGCAGCATCACGGCGCGCCGCGTCGGCTGTTTCAGCCGCGCGCTCAAGGCGTTAGTCTCTCCCATCGCGCGCAGGTCGCGCATCAGGTGCAGCGGGCTTTCATAGCTCGCGGTCAGCGCAAAGCTGTCGGCCACCGGCAACGCCAGCCCGGCACGCTGCAGCAAACCGCCTAGGTCGCGGATCTCGCCCATCGGCAGCACCCGCGGCGACAGGCCGCCGGAGATCTCGATTTCCGCCTGACCAAGCGCACTGCGCAGCTCGCTGAGGGTCTGCCCGCCGAAACACAGCGCAAGGCACAGCCCGTCCGGGGCCAGCGCGCGGCGGCATTGCACCAGCTGGCCGACCGGGTCATTCGACCAATGCAGCGCCATGGCGTGGATCACCAGATCATGCGCGCCCTGTTTGAGCGCCAGCACGTCTTCGTCAGGAATGACGTCCAGCCCCGGCAGCATTTCCTGCCAGACCTGCGGAAAAGGGCTCACCACGACCGGCGATTTAAACGTTCTGTTAACCACGAAGAGGCGATCCTGCACCTCGTCGCGGGCGGCCTCGTGCAGAAACAGCGCGGGGTTGCTCGCGGCACGAGATCTGTGCCGGGCAAGGGCGGGGCGGTCGACGAGGGGCGCGGGACTGGTCATGGAGGACAGTTAGAATGTTCATGCCCGCGTTGCAAACCGTGCTGAAGCTGGTCTACCCGTCGCGCTGCCTGATCTGCGGCGGGCTGGTGGAAACCGATTTCGGCCTGTGCGGCCCCTGCTGGCGCGATACGCCGTTCATCTCGGGGCTGGTCTGCGATTGCTGCGGGGTGCCGCTGATCGGCGATTCGGAGGATGCGGAATTCTGCGACGACTGCCTGACCACGCCCCCGGCGTGGAGTCAGGGGCGGGCCGGGCTTGTCTACAAGGACAATGGGCGCAAGCTGGTGCTGATGCTCAAGCACGGCGATCGCCACGACATCGCGCTGCCCGCCGCCGTGTGGATGGCGCGCCAGATCCGGCCATTGCTGCGCGAGAACATGGTGGCGGTGCCCATCCCGCTGCATTTTCGGCGCCATTTCAAACGCCGCTACAACCAGTCGGCGCTGTTGTCGCGTGCGCTGTCGCGCGAGCTTGGCATCGATCATGCGCCCGATGCGCTGGAACGGCTCCGGCATACCGCCTCGCTCGAGGGCAAGACCCGCGAGCAGCGCTACACCACGCTGAGCGATGTGCTGCGGGTGCGCCCGTCGCGCGTGGCGGCGATTGCGGGCCGCCCGGTGCTGATCGTCGATGATGTCCTGACGTCCGGTGCGACGCTTTGTGCGGCAACCGAGGCCTGTCTTGCGGCAGGCGCCAGTGAAGTTTGCGTCAGCGTACTGGCGCGCGTTGCAAAGGAGGCTTAGATCCGGTGAAATAGCGCGAAGCGAAAGGCCCCGTTGATGCAACCGATCGAGATCTACACCACCCCCTATTGCGGCTATTGTCAGGCTGCCAAGCGCCTGCTGAATTCGAAAGGCGCGGCGTTTCACGAGATCGACCTTGCGGTCGAACCCTCGCGCCGTGCGGAAATGACCCAGCGGTCCAACGGCGGGCGAACCGTGCCGCAGATCTTTGTCGGCAAGACACATGTGGGCGGCTGCGACGAATTATATGCGCTGGAACGCGACGGCAAGCTCGATGCGCTTCTCGCCGCAGCCTGAGCTTTCCGGTTGACCCGTCCGGGGGTTGCGGTCCAGAACGAGCGGCACCCAGACAGACACGGCAGAATGACCAAACCAGAGACCGCGCTTGCCATATCGCTCTTTAGCGAGATCCTGACCGCGGACCAGCTCCTGCGGAACAGATTGACGCGCGTGCTGCCCAACAAGATGGAAATCTCGCATTTCTCTGTGCTCAACCATCTGGCGCGGGCGCAGGACGAACGCAGCCCGGCGCAGCTGGCGCGTAGCTTTCATGTCACGCGCGGGGCGATGACCAACACGCTCGCCAAGCTAGAGATGGCCGGTTACGTGCATATCCGCCCCGATTGGGACGATGCGCGGCGCAAGATGGTGGCGATCAGCACCGCTGGCAAGAACGCCCGCGAGGCGGCCTTGCTGGCGATGGCCCCGGTGGTGACCGAGCTGGTCGGCGAGATTGGCGCCGAAAAGGTGCGGGCCATGCTGCCGGTGCTGCGCGACTTGCGCCTCAAGCTCGAGGGCGACTAGAGCGCCTTCAGCGCCTCGGCCATGTTCGACGCGGAAAATTCGGTGATCGTGGTCGCAACCACCCCGGCGGTGGTGAATGGATCGCCCGCGATGATACCGTCGATCTGCGCCCGTGTGCCTTGCGCGATGACGATGCCGCCGGTGCGCGGCTCTTTGGGCCCCGACATCAGGAACACCCCCGAGGCATAGCAGGCGCGCACGTAGTCCATGTGCGGCGCCAGCACCTTTTGCACCTCTTCGAAGGGCGCGGTGTAGTCGATGTCGATGACGAACAGGCGGTTGCCCTCGGGAATCAGGCTCATGCTTTTTCTCCCGGGGCGAGGGCGGCGGTCACGTAGTTGACCGACAGGTCGCGATCGGAAATATGCCAGGCCCAGCTGATCGGGTTGAACACATATCCCTTGCGGTCGACCGGGGTCAGCCCGGCGCGGCGCAACAGCTCGTAAAGCTCGTCCGGCGTGATGAATTTCTGCCAGTCATGGGTGCCTTTGGGCAGCCAGCGCATCACCCATTCCGCGCCGAGAATCGCCATCGCAAAGCTTTTCGCGTTGCGGTTCAGCGTCGAACACAGGTGCAGCGCGCCGGGTTTGAGCAGGGCGCGGCAGGCGCTCAGATAGGCGAGGGGGTCGGCCACATGCTCGACCACCTCCATGTTGAGCACCACGTCGAATTGCTCGCCCGTTGCGGCAAGCGCTTCGGCGGTGGTGTGACGATAGTCGATCGTCAGCTCCGATTGCTGCGCGTGCAGCTGCGCCACGGGAATGTTGCGCTCGGCGGCATCGACGCCCACCACGGTGGCGCCAAGCCGTGCCATCGGCTCGCAGAGCAGGCCGCCGCCGCAGCCGATATCGACGATGCGCAGCCCTTCGAACGGGCGATCCGACGCAAGGTCGCGGCCGTATTCGGCGGCCACCTGCCGGGTGATGTAATCAAGCCGCACCGGGTTCATCATGTGCAGCGGTTTGAACTTGCCGGCAGGGTCCCACCATTCGGCGGCCATCGCCTCGAACTTGGCGATCTCGGCTGGGTCGACAGTGATGCTCATATCTTGAATTTCCCCCATGGTCATTCGGGCCTGCCTGCCAATATAGTCCTGATATGGACAAAAACTCGGGCCAAAAGAGCGCAGTGCAGTATCTCTATCCGCCCATCGACCCATTCGACCAACGCATGATCGACATGGGCGATGGACACAAGATCTATGTCGAACAATGCGGCAACCCCCGAGGTCTGCCGGTCATCGTGCTTCACGGAGGCCCCGGTGGCGCCTGTTCGCCCGCCATGCGCCGCTATTTCGATCCGCGCGCCTATCGCGTGGTGCTGTTCGATCAGCGCGGGTGCGGGCGCTCGCAGCCCCATGCCTCGGTCGAGGGCAACACGACTTGGCATCTCGTGCGCGATATCGAGGCGATCCGCGAGGCGCTGGGGATCGAGGATTTCATCGTCTTTGGCGGCAGCTGGGGCGCGACGCTGTCGCTGATCTACGGCATCTCCCATCCGGATCGGGTGCGGCGGCTGGTGCTGCGCGGCGTCTTCATGATGACACAGGCCGAGCTTGACTGGTTCTATGGCGGCGGCGCGGGGCAGTTCTGGCCCGAGCCATGGGCGCGGTTCCGCGACATGATTCCCGAGGAGGAGCAGGGCGATCTGATCGCCGCCTATCACCGGCGGCTGTTCTCGGGCAACGTGCTGGAAGAGACGCGCTTTGCCCGCGCCTGGGCCAGCTGGGAAAACGCGCTGGCCTCGGTCTATTCCAACGGCAGCGGCGGCGATGCGCCCGGCGATTACGCCCGCGCCTTTGCCCGGCTGGAAAACCATTACTTCGTTAACGCGGGCTTCCTGGCCGAGGATGGCTGGATCCTGAACAATGTCGATCGGCTGGCGGACATCCCCGGCGTGATCGTGCAGGGGCGCTACGACATGATCTGCCCGCCGCGCCGCGCGTGGGAATTGGCGCGGGCCTGGCCCGATTGCGATCTGCGGATGATCCGCAATGCCGGGCACGCGCTATCCGAACCGGGAATCAGCGCCGAGCTGGTGCGGGTGATGGACAAGATCGCCGCAGAAGAAGGTTTACAGGACCCATGGCCCCGTTAACCTCTGGTCTTTCTGTCCTGGCCGGGATTCGTTTCGGCCCAAGGGGGGCTGCATGAGCGGGTTCAAACGACGTCGCCTGATCCAGACCGCGCTGGCCGCGGCGGTGCTTGGCGCGTCTGGTCTTGCCGCAGCGCCTGCCCGTATCGGCGGCACGCTGCGGGCTGGGCTGTCGGGCGCAAGCGCCACCGACAGCTGGGATACGCGCAAGATCACTGGCGGATTCATGGCCGCTGCCGCGATGGCTGTTTTCGACACGCTGACCGAAATCGCCGCCGACGGCTCGCTGCGTGCCGAGCTTGCCACCGACTGGACTGCCAGCGCCGACGCGCGCATCTGGGACGTGACGCTGCGCAAAGGCGTGCGCTTTCACGACGGCAGCGAATTTGGTGCGCGCGATGTGCTCGCCTCGCTGGCGCTGCACAAGGGCGGCGGCTCTGGCGCGCGGCCGCTGGTCGAGACCATCGCAAAGGCAGATCGCCTGTCGGATCATCGCATACGGTTCACGCTGGCGGCGGGCAATGCGGATTTCCCCTACCTGCTCGCCGATCCGCAACTGTTGATCTATCCGGCGAGCCGCATCTCGGAGGCGATGGCGCAGGGAATCGGCACCGGGCTGTATCGCGTCGCGGCATTCGAGCCGGGGCGGCGTTTTGTCGGCACGCGGGTCGAGGGGCATTACAAGGACGGTTCCGCGGGCTGGTTCGAAGCGCTGGAATTTCACGCCATGCCGGATGGCGCGGCGCGGGCTTCGGCGCTGCGCTCGGGGCAGGTCGATGTCATCGACCGGGTTGCACCGTCGCGGGCGGCGCGGCTGCGCGACGTGCCGGGGCTGACGGTGCAGCAGGTGTCGGGCAACCAGTTCTACGGCTTCGCGATGCAAACGGGCACCGCACCGTTTGACGCGCGGCACATCCGGCAGGCGCTGAAACACGCCATCGACCGGCAGGCGATTCTGGATGCCGTGTTGCTGGGGCATGGCCGTATCGGGGCCGACAGCCCCATCGGCCCGCTCAATCACCACGATGCTGCATTGACTGCGCCCGCCTATGACCCGGATCTGGCCGCATGGCATCTGCGGCAAGCGGGGCTCAGCCGGCTTTCCGTTGCGCTGCATGTTTCGGACAGCGCGTTCGAGGGCGCGCCCGGGGCGGCGCAGCTTTATGCGAACGCTGCCAGCCCCGCCGGGATTGAGATCGTGCCAACCGGTGCACAGGATGCTGATTGGCAAGATAGGCCGTTCCGCGCCACCGCGTGGTCGGGCCGGGTGACCGAAGACTGGATGTTCTCGACCGCGCTTCAGCACGGCGCGCCGTGGAACGAATCGCATTGGGGCATGGCGCAAAGCCCGCGGTTTCAGGCGCTGCTGCTCGAAGCCCGGTCCGAGCTCGACAGCGCCCGGCGCGGGGGGCTTTATGCCGAGATGCAGCAGATCCTGCGCGATGAGGGTGGCCTGTTGATCCCGGTGTTTGCCGACCACCTGTCAGCGGTGGGCGAGCGCATCGCCACGCCGCAGACCCTTGGGACAGCGCGTGGGCTGGACAATGCACGGATGGCGGAACGCTGGTGGCTGGCCTGATCAGCCGTTGAGTAGCGCCAGCGCCTTGGCGTGCAGCGACGCATTTGCCGCTGCCAGAACGCGGCCGCCGCCATGGGCCGGGCCGCCTTCCCAATTGGTGATGATACCGCCTGCCGCCTCGATCACCGCAATCGGGCCGCCGACGTCATAGGGGAACAGCCCCGCCTCGATCACAAGGTCGATGTGCCCCGCCGCCAGCAGCGCATAGGCATAGCAATCGGTGCCGTAGCGGGTCAGCTGCGCCTGCGCCTTGACCTTTTCGAATGCGATTCGATCAGCAGGGGTGCCGATCTCGGGGAAGGTGGTGAAGAGGATCGCCTTGGCCAGATCCGTGGTGCCTCGGGTACCAAGCACGCGGGTGCCAAGCGGGCCGACATAGTCGGCGCGGCCGAGGCCACCACAGAACCGCTCGCCGGTGAAGGGCTGATCGACAATGCCAAGCCGGGGGCCGCTGTCGTCGGACAGGGCAATCAGCACGCCCCAGGTCGGGGTGCCCGACAGAAAGCTGCGCGTGCCGTCGATCGGGTCAAGCACCCATGTCAGTCCGCTGGTGCCGGTTGTGGTGCCCAGCTCTTCGCCAAGGATGCCATCCGCTGGGCGGCGCTGTGCCAGAACCTCGCGCATCGCGACCTCAGCGGCGCGGTCGGCGATGGTCACCGGATCGAAGCCAGAGGCATCCTTGTTTTCGGCATCAAGCCCAAGCGCGCGGAAATGCGGCAAGATCGCCGCGCGTGCGGCATCGGCCAACGCATGAGCGGTCGCCCAAAGCTCTGCCGCGAGCGGTTCGGAGATATCGGCACGGTGACGGCCGCTGGCCCCGTTGGCGTGAGTAGAGGTCATGTGCCCGCTCCGTTGCTGGATCTGCTGATCAGCTACCGCAGCGGGCCCAGAGGCTCAAGCCACGTCGGACAGGACGCGGGCGAGTTCGAACAGTCGGCGACGCTGGTTCTCGGGGATCGCGTAATACGAACGCACCAGATCGAGCGCTTCCTTGTCGCCAAGGATGTCGGCGGGCATGGCCGCGACCGGGGCGTCTGTGGCGTCCTGTTCGGATTCGATGCCTTCAAAGAAAAAGCTCACCGGGACGTCGAGCGCGTCGGCGATATCCCAAAGCCGGGATGCGCTGACCCGGTTTGCACCGGTTTCGTATTTCTGGATCTGCTGGAACTTGATCCCGACCTGTTCGGCAAGTTGCTGTTGGGTCATTCCCACCAGCCACCGGCGGTGGCGGATGCGTTTGCCTACATGGACGTCGACGGGATGCGTCATCGGTTGTTCCTTCTATCACGCCCGGTGGGGCGATGTCTTTTCTTCTTGTTCTGGCATCAACGGCCGAACGACCAAGAGACGCGTCGCCTCAGCCAATCCCTGATGGCGCGAAACTACATCGGCGGATTGCACCGAAGCAAGCATTTTGCGCCCCTAACGATGAGGAGAGTTAACATGAAACAAGTTAAGGTTGAGTGAAAGATGAGTCGCATTCTAGATTTTCGTGTTATTGACTCAAAAAGGTTATAACAACCAAACTATGGCATAGGCCGGAGACGCAAATGCGCGCTTATCACATTAATTCGCATGATATTTCTCCGCAACTGACAGAGTTGCCCGATCCCGAGGCGAAGGCTGATCACATCACCGTGTCAATCCGCGCCTGCGGGCTGAATTTCGCGGATCTGCTGATGATCGACGGCAGCTATCAGAACACGCCGCCGCTGCCCTTCACGCTTGGGATGGAGGTCGCCGGTGTGGTCGAGACGCTGGGCGAAGGGGTCACCGGAATTGCCGTGGGCGACCGGGTCGCGGTGTTCGGCGGGCAGGGCGGCCTCGCAAGCCGCGGCGTGTTTGACGCGGCGCGGGCGGTGAAGATGCCCGACAGCATGAGCTTTGAAGACGCGGCGGCGTTCCAGATCGCCTATGGCACCTCGCATCTGGCGCTGGATCACCGGGCGCGGCTGCGCCCCGGCGAGACGCTGCTGGTGCTCGGGGCTGCCGGGGGGGTCGGGCTGACGGCGGTCGAGATCGGCAAGCTGATGGGCGCAAATGTGATTGCCTGCGCAAGAGGCGCTGACAAGCTGAAGGTGGCTCAGGCGGCCGGGGCGGATCATCTGATCGACGCCACGGCGGGGGATCTGCGCGCTCAGGTCAAGGCATTGGGCGGCGCGGATGTGGTCTATGACGCGGTTGGCGGTGCGCAGTTCACCGACGCCTTCCGCGCCTGCAAACCCGAAGCGCGCATCCTGTGCATCGGCTTTGCCTCGGGCGAGGTGCCGCAGATCAAGGCCAATCACCTGCTGGTCAAGAACCTGACGGTGATGGGCCTGTACTGGGGTGGCTATCTCGACTTTGCGCCGGGGGTGCTGACCGGCTCGCTGGAAACCCTTTTCGGCTGGTACGCCGAGGGGCGAATCCGCCCGCATGTCAGCCATGTGCTGTCGCTGGAGCGGGTGGCCGAAGGGCTCGATCTGCTCCGGACCCGCAAATCCACCGGCAAGGTTGTGATCACGATGCCCTGAGGGCTGTCAGCTCATGCCGAGCCGTTTCATCCGGCGATACAGCGTCGCGCGCCCGATCCCGAGCGCGCGGGCGGCTTGGCTGACATTGCCCTCGGCGCGGGTCAGCGCCCGCACCACCGCCGCCCGCTGGGCCTTTTCAAAGCCGCTCGGCTCGTCCTCGCCGCGATCGAACAGATCCGCCGCCGGGCGCGGTTTGAGCGCGCCGCGCGGTTCCAGTCGAAAGCTGCGCCGCGCGGCGCGGGTCGCCCCGATCACCAGATCGTCGGCATCCACCGCCAGCAGGACCGCTGCGTCGTCGTCACTGTCGGCGACAATGATCCGGGCCTTGGGGAAATGCGCGCGGAACAGGTCGGATTCGATGGCGCGGGCGGTCTGTGCCACGGTTGCGGCAATCAGCCGGTTCATGCCTTCGGTCTGATCGGCCCGCGCCGACGAGATGTCCAGCGCCGCCACCACCGCGCCATCGGGGCCGAAGATCGGCGCGTCCATGCAACTCATCGAGATGTTGCGGGCGAGGAAATGGTCGCCCCGGTGAATGGTCAGCCGCCGGGTTTCGGCAAGGCAGGTGCCGATGCCATTGGTGCCCTCGGCGGCCTCGGACCAATCGGCGCCGGGGGACAGCCCCCAGGAATCAAAGGTGCCGGCATCGGCGTCGGTCCGGCGCTGGTCGAGCACGAGGCCGAATTCATCGGTCAGCAGCACGCCGCAGCCGGACCCACAGACCAGCCCGAACAGCTGGTCGAGCTTTGGCATGGCGATATCCAGCAGCTGCCCGACGCGATCCTTGCGACGGCTCAGCGCGGGCTGGTCGAGCCGCTCTTTCGCCCGCCGTTGCGCCGGGTCGAGCCCATAATGGGTCATCGAGCGTTTCCACGAGGCCGCAAGCAGCGATTTCGTCGCCGCCCGGTCAGAGCTGACGGTCCTGAAGACCCGGTCGATATGCTCGGTCGATGGCGTCATCTGTGGTGTTCCTCCGCTGCGAGGCCGCCTTTGCGCGAGGGGCCTTCTGTCTGGGCGAAGCCTAATCTTCCGACCCGGCGACGCGCCATGCGACCTTGGAACAAGAGCCCACGCCACTGCGCAACGATGGTGCGATGGCGCAAGAAGGCGAGACCCCGTGCGCCCTCGACCCTTTCGCGAGCTTTACATTCAGGGTGATCACCGATTGGGTAATTCTCAAGAGTTGGCACTTCACTTTAGGCAGACGGGACTCACATGGCGATCACGGCAAGCATTCACCACCTGACCCACTACAAGTACGACCGCCCGGTCACACTTGGGCCCCAGCTGATCCGCCTGCGCCCGGCGCCCCATTCCCGCACGCGGGTGATCTCGCATTCGCTGCGGGTGTCGCCCGCCGGGCATTTCGTCAACCACCAGCAGGACCCCTATGGCAACTGGCTGGCGCGCTTCGTCTTCCCCGAGCCGGTGCGCGAGTTCAAGATCGAGGTCGATCTGGTCGCCGACATGACCGTCTACAACCCGTTCGACTTTTTCGTGGACGAGATCGCCGATGAGTGGCCGTTTGAATACCCCGAAGAGTTTCGCAACGACCTGCGCATCTATTCGCGCCCCGAGCCGGTCGGCCCGCATCTCAAGGAGTACCTCAAGGGCATTCCCAAGAAGAAGATGAACACCGTCGATTTCCTCGTCGACATCAACATGAAGCTGCAGCAGCACATCGATTATATCGTGCGGCTGGAACCGGGGGTGCAGACCCCCGAGGAAACGCTTCAGCAAAAGCGCGGCTCGTGCCGGGATACCTCGTGGCTGCTGGTGCAGATCCTGCGCAACCTCGGCTTTGCGGCGCGGTTCTGTTCGGGCTATCTGATCCAGCTGAAGCCGGATCTTCAGGCGCTTGACGGCCCGTCCGGCACCGATCACGATTTCACCGACCTGCACGCGTGGTGCGAGGTGTTCCTGCCCGGCGCGGGCTGGATCGGGCTTGATCCGACATCGGGCCTGCTGACCGGGGAATCGCATATCCCGCTGGCCGCAACGCCGCATTACCGCAACGCCGCGCCGATCACCGGCGGGTTTGCCGCCGACGGCGCGCCGAAGGTCGAGTTCGATTTCGACATGACGGTGATCCGCACCGCCGAACATCCGCGCATCACCAAGCCGTTCTCGGACGAGGCATGGGAGGCGCTCGACAAGCTTGGCGACAAGGTCGATGCGGTGATCAAGCAGCAGGACATGCGCCTGACCATGGGCGGCGAGCCGACCTTTGTGTCGATCGACGATTTCGAAAGCGCCGAGTGGAACACTGCCGCCGTCGGACCGACCAAGCGCGACAAGGCCGACCAGCTAATCCGCAAGCTGCGCGACCGCTTCGCGCCGGGCGGCTTCCTGCATTACGGTCAGGGCAAATGGTACCCGGGCGAAACGCTGCCGCGCTGGACCTTCTCGCTGTACTGGCGGCGCGACGGCGTGCCGATCTGGAAGAACCCCGATCTTGTCGCACGTGAAACAGCCAAGGGGGCCGATGCCGCCGACGCCGGGAAATTCATGGCCGCCTTTGCCGAGAACATCGGGCTGAACCCGGATTTCGCGCAGCCCGCTTTCGAAGACCCGGTGGAATGGATCATCAAGGAAGCCGAACTTCCGGTGAATGTGACCCCCGAAGACAACAAGCTCAAGGATCCCGAGACGCGGGCGCGCATAGCGCGGGTGTTCAACCGCGGGCTCAACAAGGCGGCGGGCTATGTGCTGCCGATCCAGCGCCAGTGGCAAAGCAAGCATGTCCCGCCGACCACGCGCTGGCAGTCCGAGAAATGGAAGACCCGGCGCGGCCATCTGTTCCTGATCCCCGGTGACAGCCCGGTGGGTTTCCGCCTGCCGCTGGGCGCGCTGCCCTACATCCCGCCCTCGTCCTACCCCTATGTCTATCCGACCGATCCCTCGGTGCCGGTCGAGGAACTGCCCGATTTCCACGCCGAATTCGACGAGCGCCGCGCCGCGCTGATGGACGCGCTGGAACGCATTGCGCAGGACGAGGCCGATCAGGCCCGCGAGGAATCGGAAACCCTGCCCGATGTCACCCCCGGCCACGAGCAGAGGGTCACCGCGGCCCGTGACACCGGCGCGCGCCAGACCATGATGCCTCAGGGCGTCGGCGTCGATCCGGCGGGCAGTCAGGTACGCACCGCCATCGCGGTCGAGCCGCGCGATGGCCGCCTGTGCCTGTTCATGCCGCCGGTCGAGGCGCTGGAGGATTACCTCGAACTGCTGACCACCGCCGAGCAAACCGCCGCCGAGCTTGGCCTGCCGCTGCACATCGAAGGCTACACCCCGCCGAATGACAGCCGCCTGAACGTGATCCGCGTTGCGCCCGACCCCGGCGTGATCGAGGTCAACATTCACCCGGCCCACAACTGGAAAGACGTCAAGGAGATCACCTTCGGCGTCTACGAAGACGCCCGCCAGACCCGGCTTGGCGCCGACAAGTTCATGATCGACGGCAAGCATGTCGGCACCGGCGGTGGCAACCACGTGGTGGTCGGCGGCGAGACGCTGCTCGACAGCCCGTTCCTGCGCCGGCCCGACCTGATGCGCTCGATGGTGCTGTACTGGCTGCGACACCCGTCGCTGTCCTACCTGTTCTCGGGGCTGTTCATCGGGCCGACAAGTCAGGCGCCGCGCATCGACGAGGCGCGCCACGACAGCCTGTACGAGCTGGAAATCGCGCTGTCGCATTTCCCGGCGCCGGGAGAGGGCGAGCCGCCGCAGCCGTGGCTGACCGACCGCCTGTTGCGCAACATGCTGATCGATGTCACCGGCAACACCCACCGGGCCGAGATCTGCATCGACAAGCTGTTCTCGCCCGACGGGCCGACCGGGCGGCTTGGCCTCGTGGAATTCCGCGGCTTCGAGATGCCGCCAGATGCCAAGATGTCGCTTGCTCAGCAGGTGCTGATCCGGGCGCTGCTGGCGCGGTTCTGGAAAGCGCCGATTCAGGGCAAGCCGGTGCGCTGGGGCACCACGCTGCACGATCGCTTCATGCTGCCGTATTTCGTCTGGCAGGATTTCCTTGATGTGCTGCGCGATCTCAAGGAACACGGCTTTGACTTCCGCTCCGAATGGTACGAGGCGCAAAAGGAATTCCGTTTCCCCTTTGCGGGCGAGGTCGAATACGAAGGCGTGCATCTGCAGCTCAATCAGGCGCTCGAGCCGTGGCATGTTCTGGGCGAACGCGGCGCCATCGGCGGCACCGTGCGCTATACCGACAGTTCGGTCGAGCGCATGCAGGTGCAGCTGACCGCGATGGACCCGGACCGCTATATCGTCACCTGCAACAAGCGCCCGGTGCCGCTGGCAAAGACCGATGCCAATGGCGTCAAGGTTGGCGGCGTGCGCTTCAAGGCGTGGCAGCCGGCCGAGGCGCTGCACCCGACGCTGCCGGTCAACGTGCCGCTCGTGTTCGATATCTTCGATACATGGACGGGCAAGGCATTGGGCGGATGTACCTATCATGTCGCACATATGGGCGGGCGGAACTATGATACCTTCCCGGTGAACACCAACGAAGCCGATGCCCGCCGCCTTGCGCGGTTCGAGAAACTGGGTCATACCCCCGGTTCCTATTGGCCAGAGACCGAATATCCGCATCCAGAGTTCCCGATGACTCTGGATCTGCGGCGGATGCCCGGCCTCTGACCCCGTGACGGAGATGGAGACGCTTGAACAAGGTCGGCACACCCGATGCGCTGATGCGCTTCCTTCAGGGCTACGAGTCCCTGCCGGGGGTTGCCGATGAGCTGAAGCGCCCGGACGGGACATTGCGTCCTGTCTGGGATCCGCTGATACGCTACCTTGCAAGCAAGAGCCCCGAACAGCTGGCCCGCTCCTTTGCGCGGGGCGATCAGTATCTGCACGATACCGGGGTGTATTTCCGCCAGTATTCCGGCGATGAATCGACCATGCGCGACTGGCCGCTGAGCCATGTGCCGGTGATCATTGGTCAGGATGAATGGGACGGGCTGGCCGAGGGCATCGCGCAGCGGGCCGAGCTGCTGGAAAAGGTCATGGCCGACCTTTACGGCGACGGCGAGCTGGTCCGGGACGGGTTTCTGCCCGCCGATCTGATCGCGCAGAACCCCGAATGGCTGCGCCCTGTGGTCGGGATCAAGCCGCGCTCGGGGCATTACCTGCATTTTCTGGCCTTCGAGATCGGCCGCTCGCCCGATGGGTCGTGGTTCGTTCTGGGCGATCGGGCGCAGGCACCATCCGGGTCGGGCTTTGCGCTTGAAAACCGCATGGCGACCAGCCGGGTGTTTCACGATCTGTTCCCCAAAAGCAACGTCGAGCGGCTCGCGACCTTCTTTCGCGTCTTCCGCGACGCGATGGTCGGGCTCAAGGGGGGCGATGGCGGGCGCGTGGCGATCCTGACGCCGGGGCAGCACACCGACACCTATTACGAACACGCCTATATCGCCCGCTACCTCGGCTTCCTGCTGCTGGAATGCGAAGATCTCAAGGTGCAGGACGGGCAGCTTTCGGTGCGCACCATCGCCGGGCCAGAGCCGGTTTCGGTGCTGTGGCGGCGACTGGATTCGCGCTTTGCCGATCCGCTCGAACTGGATGAGACCTCGGCGCTCGGCACCCCCGGCATGGTCTCGGCGCTGCGCTCTGGCGCGATGGATCTGGTGAACTGCCTCGGCTCTGGCGTGCTGGAAGCGCGGGCGCTGATGGCGTTCCTGCCGCGCATCTGCGAACACCTGATGGGCGCGCCGCTGAAGATGTCGAACATCGCCACATGGTGGTGCGGGCAGGATCACGAGCGCGCCTATGTGCTGGAAAACCTCGAACGGATGATGATCGGTTCGGCGCAGTCGACCAAGCTGCCCTTTGACATCGACCGCACCACGGCGCTTGGCGGCAAGTTCCGCGGCGAGGCGCGCGGCCCGATCGAAGACTGGATCGCACGCGAGGGCAAATCGCTGGTCGGGCAAGAGGCCGTCACCCTGTCGACCACCCCCGCGATGATCGACGGCAAGCTGAAACCGCGCCCGATGGTGGTGCGGGTGTTTGCCACGCGCACGCCAGATGGCTGGGCGGTGATGCCCGGCGGCTATGCCCGCATCGGGCGCGACGGCGATCCGACGGCGCTGGCCATGCAGGCGGGCGGCTCGGTCGCCGATGTCTGGGTGATGTCCGACAAGGCGATCCATGCCGACACGCTGACCAGCACGGCATCCGGGCCGCTTCTGCGCCGCCAGCCGGGGCTGCTTCCGGCGCGGGCGGCGGACAACCTGTTCTGGCTTGGGCGCTACGCCGAACGCGCCGAGGGCGCGGTGCGGGTGCTGCGGGCATGGCATCTCAGGCTCGAAGAGCATGGCACGCGCAACGTGCCGCTGGTTTCGGCCCTTGGCGAATTCCTCACCACCTTTGGCCATGACATCGAAGACCCGGTGCCTGTCATGCTGCTGGGCCATTTCGATGCGTCGGTGGTCTGCGCGAGCAAGGTGCGCGACCGGTTTTCGACCGATGGCTGGAACGCGCTGAACGATTTGTCGGAAACCGCCCGCAAGCTGGCCGCCAAGGTCACTCACGGCGACGATGCCGCCCGCGCCATGACCGTTCTGCTGCGCAAGACGGCGGGCTTTTCCGGTCTGGTCCATGACAATATGTTCCGCTTTCTCGGCTGGCGCTTCCTGACGCTGGGGCGGGCGCTGGAACGGGCCGATCACATTGCCGCCGTGTTGGCGGTGCTGGCGGACGAGGCAACCCCTCCCGGCGGGCTGGATGCCGCGGTCGAGATCGGCGACAGCGTGATGACCCACCGCCGCCGCTACACCATCGAGACCAGCCGCGAGACGGTGATCGACATGCTGGCGCTCGACCGGGAAAACCCGCGCTCGCTGCTCTACCAGATCGACATCCTGCGCGAAGAGGAAGAACAGATCGCCGAGGCCACGGCGCAGCCGCGCATGGGCGAGGCGACCCGGCGTATCCTGATGCTTCAGACCATGCTGGCGGTGTCTACCTCTGGCCAGATTTCATCCCGGCGGTTGAACCGGATCCGGCGCGAACTGGCCGGGATCTCCGAAGCGCTGACCGCGCAATACCTGAGCTAGGGGCGTTTCATGTCGCAAAGCTATGACATCAAGCTGCGCATCGCCTACCGGTACGACCACCCGGCGGGATCACATCGCACGCTGCTGCGCATTCTGCCGCGCAGCATCGAAGGTCAGCAGCAACTGCTTTATGGGCAGGTGACCACCGATCCGCCGCCGGATTTCCGGCTCGACGATGTCGATTTCTTCGGCAATCCGACGACAGAGGTCACCCACGAGGGGCGGCTGTCCGAGATCGACTTCCTATTCGAAGGCCGGGTGCTGCGCCGCACCCCGCGCGACGGGCTCGATCTGAGCTGCGCGCTGAGCGATCTGCCGCGCGCGGTGGCACAGATCCAGAGCATCCGTGCCCCCAGCCCGCATCACTTCCTTGGCCCGTCGCCGCGTCTGCGCCACGAATCCGAGATCGCCGCCTTTGCGCGTTGCTGCACCCGGCCGGGGATGTCGGCGCTTGAGGCGGTCGAGGCCGTGAGCCATGCGCTCAACGATCTGTTCGACTTCGACAGTTCCGCCACCGAAGTCACCACGACTCCGATCGAAGCCTTCCGCGCCCGCCGCGGCGTCTGTCAGGACATCAGTCATGTGATGATCTCGGCCCTGCGCGAGATTGGCGTTCCGGCGGGCTATGTGTCGGGCTTTCTGCGCACGCTTCCCCCCGAGGGCCAGCCCCGGCTGGAGGGCGCCGATGCCATGCACGCTTGGGTGCGGGCGTGGTGCGGCCCCGATGCGGGCTGGGTCGAATTCGATCCGACCAACGCGATCCGCGTCGGGCTCGACCACGTGACCGTGGGCTTCGGGCGCGATTATTCCGACGTTGCGCCGTCGAAAGGCTCGCTGCGCTCGGAAGGCGGGCATGAGACGCGCCACATGGTCGATGTGGTGCCCGTCGAGGCAAAGCTCACCGCGTGAGCAGCTTTTCAAGGCTGCGCCCCATGACGCGGGCGCTGTCGATCATGTCGGTCACGCCGACCCACTCATCGGGTTTGTGCGCCAGTTCCAGCACGCCGGGGCCATAGGCGATGCAGTTCTTCAGCTTGCCGATGCGGTCGATGTGCTTCTGATCATAGCTGCCGGGCGAGGCAACATAGGTGGGATCGGTGCCCAGCATGTCGCGGATCGCTTGTGCCACGGTCGTGACCACCGGCGCATCGCGGTCGGTCATCGACGGGATGACGCGATTCAATTCGCGGATGTCATAGTCGAAATTGGCGCGGTTGGCCTTGAGATCGTCGAGCAGGGCGATGACCTCGTCGCGCACCCCGTCGGCGGTTTCCTCGACGAGGAAACGACGGTCGATGGTGATGCGGCAGCTGTCGGGCACGCAATGGGCGGGCAGACCATCGAAATCGGGCGGGTTTTCGGGTTGGCCGCCGTGGATGGAATTGATGTTCATCGTCGACTGGCGCGCGCCTTCGGGCACCACGGGCATGTCGGTGTGGCGCGAGGCCATGGCAGGGAACAGCCTGTCTTCGAAGGCTTGCAGCACGGCGCCCATGTGCCGCACGGCGCAATCGCCCAGAAAGGGCATAGAGCCATGGGCGATCTCGCCCTTGGTCTCGATCTCGGCCCACCAGCCGCCGCGATGGCCAAGGCAGATACGATCCTTGTCGAGCGGTTCGGGGATGATGACGTGCTGCACCCGCTCGGGCGCGAAATAGCCCTGCTGCGCAAGATAGGCGACGCCGCCGTAACCGCCGGATTCCTCGTCCGCCGTTGCGCTGATTTCGATGGAGCCAGCGAAATCGGGGTGTTGTTCAAGAAACGCCTCGGCGGCGATGACCGATGCGGCCAGCCCGCCCTTCATGTCGCAGGCGCCGCGCCCGTAGATGCGATCGTCTTCCAAAGCGCCGCCAAACGGATCGCGGGTCCAGCCAGCACCAACTTCGACCACGTCATGATGGCTGTTGAAATGCACGCAATCTCCGGGCCGGGTGCCCGTGCGGCGGGCGACGAGATTCCAGCGCGGAAAGCGGTCGCTGTCGCCGGGCGATCCAACGGCACGAATCATCTCGCACTCGAAACCGCGGGCTGACAGGCGGCTTTGCATCAGCTCGCAGATGTCGCGGTAATGCTGGCCGGGCGGGTTCAGCGTTGGCACGCGAATAAGCGCCTGGGTCAGGTCGATCAGCTCGGCGCGTTTCGCTTCGATGCGGTGGGACAGGGGATCACTCATGCGCGCAGTGTTCCCGCGAATGCGGCGCTGTGCAAGCCGCCCCGAAAGCCGCAGGGATGTTCGCCGGGAAAACCCTGCGGGCGCGGCGCGTTCGGGGGCGAAACTTCTGCAGAAACGCCTGAGGTCTAGCGCAGCTGCGGTGCCGGGCCGATGGGCAGAATGCCAACCCATGTGCGGCCATTGCGGAATTCGAACGTGGCATCGATGCTGTCCTTGCGCCCCGACAGGCCCGACAGCAACGCCGCGCCTTGTTCGATCATCGCGAGCATTGCCGGAGCGATGCGCCCCGCCTTGCGCTCGGCTTCCAGCGCCTCGGCAAGGTTTTCGGCCCGCACGCTCAGCTTGCCATCCAGCACCCCGCCCTCGGTCACGTCGACATCGCCTGTCGCCGCCAGCTGAAGCGCGCCCTGATCCAGTTCCAGCCGCGCCAGCCGGATGCGGGTGATGTCGGCTTGCCCCGCCTGCGTGACCCCGACCGTTGCGTCCAGCCGCAGACCGCCGCTGCCAAGGCTGTCCTGCAGCGCCAGCTCGGCGGCGTTGAAGGTGGCATGATAAGCGGGCTCCTCGGGGATCAGCGTCACCGCGCCGGTCACCCCGGACATCGCCGCCGAAACGCCGCCCGACAGGTTAAGCACAGCCGCCTCGACGTGCAGGCGCTGCATCCTGCCGTCGTCGCTGACGATGCTGGCGCGCAGCCCGTCTCCGTCGATGTGGTAAACCTCCTCGCCGCTGCTCAGCGAGGCCCCCTGTGGCAGGGCAAGGATGATGTGATCGCGGTTCCACACCATCTGCATCAGCATCAGTTGCGGGGTTTCGAGGGTCAGCCCGTCGCCCTCGCTGCGCAGTCCGGTAAAGCTGGTGTCGATGCGGTTGGGAAACCCTTTCACCGCAACGTCATCCCAATGCACCATCACGCCGTCGGCGGCGCGGCTGGCGGCCCAGGCGTCGATGGCTTGCCTCTGGGCATGGGCCTGCCAGAACCAGACCCCCGACCAGGCGAGAGCGGCAAGAACGATGGCGGCAAGCAGAGGTTTCACGGGCAAGCCCCTTTCATGGCAGTTCAACGTGGTGTTTACAGTGCCAATGGGGAAAGGAAAACGCATGACGCTCTGGGTTTTTGGCTATGGCTCGCTTCTGTGGAATCCCGGCTTCGAGGTCGCGGAGACGGTGCATGCCACACTGCCGGATTATCACCGCAGCTTCTGCATGCGCTCGATCCATCACCGTGGCACGATCGACACGCCCGGCCTCGTGCTGGCGCTGGATGAGTGTCCCGGCGCGCTGTGTCAGGGGCTTGCGCTGCGCGCTGCTCCGGGCACCGAAGACAGCACGCTGGCCTACCTGCGCGAGCGCGAACTGATCTCGTCGGCCTATATCGAACGCAACCTCGCCATCGATCTGGACAGCGGGGCACGGATCGAGGCGGTCACCTACGTCATCGACCCGCATCATGTGCAATATTGCGGCGGCCTGCCGCTGGAAGAGCAGGCGCAAATCATCGCAAACGCCACCGGCGGCATGGGGCCGAACCGGCAATATCTCGAAAACACCGCCGATCATCTCGACCAGATTGGCATTCCCGATGCAGAGCTGCACTGGTTGCGGGCGCGCGTGCAGCATCTGGCCGATAACCGCTTGGCTTGACTGGGCTGCCGCCGTAGGCTCGCCGCAATCAGAAGAGCCATCCGGACGCCATATGAACAAGCCCGACCTTGAGGCCGAGCCGCATTTCAGCCGACCCTTCCGTCAGACCGCGCTCATGCTCGCGGTTCTTGGCCTGTGTGCTGCTGGGGGCTTTGTGCTGCTGCCCAGCGTGCTGCCGGTGTTCGAGTCGAACCCCTATCTCAACGGCTTCATCGTCTTTGTCTTCGGGCTCGGCGTGCTGGCCTGTTTCTGGCAGGTGGTGCAGCTGATCCAGTCGGTGCGCTGGATCGAGAACTTTGCCTTTGGCCGCGATGCCGGGGCCACCCCGCCGCGCCTGCTGGCCCCGCTCGCGGCGCTGCTTAGGCGACGCGACACGCGGCTTCAGATCACCACCTCGTCGACCCGCTCGATCCTCGATTCGGTCGCCACCCGCATCGACGAGGCGCGCGAGATCACCCGCTATCTGGTCTCGCTGCTGATCTTCCTCGGCCTGCTGGGCACGTTCTATGGCCTTGCAACCACCGTGCCCGCGCTGGTCGATACCATCCGCAGCCTCGCCCCGACCGAAGGTGAATCCAGCACCGATACCTTTGCCCGCCTGATGACCGGCCTTGAAAGCCAGCTTGGCGGCATGGGCGTGGCCTTTGCCTCGTCGCTGCTGGGCCTTGCCGGATCGCTGATCCTTGGCCTTCTGGAACTGTTCGCCGGCCACGGCCAGAACCGCTTTTACCGCGAACTCGAGGAATGGCTCAGCTCGATCACCCGGCTGTCGTTCAGCGGCGATGGCGAAGGCGGCTCCGACGATGTCGTGGCGCATGTGCTCGACCAGATGACCGACCAGATGGAACGGCTGACGCTGATGTTCTCGCGCAGTCAGGACGGCCAGCAAGAGGTCGACGCGCGCCTTGGCCAACTGGCGGATTCGCTGGAACGGATGACTGAACGACTGGAAGCCACCGCGCCCTCGGCCAATTCGCTCGCGCGCATCGCCGAAGGACAGGAACGGCTGGCCGAAGCGATCTCGGATCGCGAAACCGCCGATGGATTTGATGCCGAAAGCCGGATGCGCCTGCGCTCCATCGACGTGCAGATGCTGCGCCTGCTCGAGGAAATCTCGGCCGGGCGGCAGGAAACCATGGCCGAGCTGCGCACCGATCTGGCCACGCTCAACCGCACCGTGGGCAAGCTGGTGCAGGGGCAGCGCCCGCAACCGCCCCGCCACGAGAGCTGAGCCATGGCGCTGTCACGACGCACCGGCGCACGGTTTCAGGCCAATATCTGGCCCGGCTTCGTCGATGCGATGACCGGCCTGCTGCTGGTGCTGATGTTCGTGCTGACCATCTTCATGGTGATCCAGTCGATGCTGTCTGACACCATCAGCGGGCAGGAAAGCCAGCTTGATACGCTGTCGTCCGATCTTGCCGATCTCAGTCAGGCGCTGGGATTGCAACAGCGCCGCAATCGGGAAATGACCGGCCGCATCGGCGAGCTGGAAACCACGCTGTCCGATGCACAAACCCGGATGAGCGAACAGCTTGGCCTGATCGCGCAGCTGACCGCGACCCGCGATCAGCAGGCTGCGCAGCTCGACGAAGCTCAGAACCGCATCAGCGGCTTCGAAGAGCGCGTCGCCGCGCTTCTGGCGCAACAAACGCAGGCGCAGGGCGAAATTGCCTCGCTCGCCGCAGATCGTGACCGGCTCGGCTCTGAACGCGACGCGCTCGAGACCGCGCTGGCCGCGGCCCGCAGCGAAACCGACGCCGCCGCCGAAGCCGCGCGTCTCGCTGCCGCCCGCCGCGAGGCGCTCGAGGCGCTGGCCGAAGATCTGCGCGCGCAAAACGCTGGCAAGGAGGCACAGATCGGCACGCTGAGCGGGCAGGTGGACGCGCTGCAACAGGCCCTCAGCGAAGAAGAGGCGCAGCGCCTCGCCGATGCCGAAGCCGCCGCCGCGCTGCGCAACCGGCTGGAAAATGCCGACACCGAACTGACGGCGATGACCCTCGCCCTCGAAGAACAGCGCAAACGTGCCGAAGACACCCTGACCCTGCTCGCCGCCGCCCGCTCTGCCCGCGACACGCTGGAAGACCAGCTGCAAACCGCGCAGTCTCAGGCGCAAACCAGCGAAACCCTGCGCGAGCGGCTGTCCGAAGCGGAAAAGCGGGCGGCGCTGCTGTCAGTGGCGCGCGATCAGCTGTCGCAGACCGAAGCTCGCGCCAGCGAAGCCGAACGTCAGACCGAACTGCTCAACCAGCAGGCTGCGGCGCTGCGCAACCAGCTTGGCCAGCTTCAGGCGCTGCTCGACGATGCCAGATCGCGCGATGACGCCAGCCAGGTGCAGCTTCAGAATCTTGGTCAGGACTTGAACGCAGCGCTCGCCCGTGTTGCCAGCGAAGAACGCCGCCGCCGCCAGCTCGAAGAAGCCGAACGCAAGCGGCTCGAGGAGCAGGCCAAGGATCTCGAAGCCTACCGCTCGGAATTTTTCGGAAAACTGCGCGGGGTGCTTGGCAATCAGGAAGGCATCCGGATCGAGGGTGATCGCTTCGTCTTCTCCTCAGAGGTGCTGTTCGACCCGGGCGCGGCAGAGCTGTCATCGGCGGGCACGCAGGAAATCGCCAAGATCGCCAGCATTCTGCGCGGGGTGATGAATGACATTCCCGCCGGCATCGACTGGATCCTGCGGGTTGATGGCCATACCGACAACCTCCCGCTCAGCGGCACGGGCCGCTATGCCGACAACTGGGAACTCAGTCAGGCGCGGGCGCTGTCGGTGGTACGCTACCTCGTGGATTACCTCGGCTTCCCGCCAGATCGGCTGGCCGCCAATGGTTTTGGGCAATACCAGCCCGTCGATCCGGCAGACACCGTCGACGCCCGCGCCCAGAACCGCCGCATCGAGCTGAAGCTGACCGAACGCTAAGGCGCCCCTCTTCATCTTGCCCTTAAACTCCGGGGGTGTGGGGGCTGGCCCCCACTGTCTCCTGCATAGCAAGGCTGGAAAACCATGCGCTCCCGTGCCAGAAGCGCGGCAATTCATGCAGGAGGCCGCCATGCACATCGTCTCTCTCATCGCCCGTCCGGAGGCGCTTGATGCCGCGCTGGTTTCGGCGCTTCGCAACGCGCTCGGGGGTGGCGACATCACTTGGCTGTCGAACGGCGAAGCCGCAGAGTTCCCGGTCGAGATTGCGCCCGCCGACCTTGACGCCCTACGCGCGTCGATTGCCGATCAGGCGGACCTCAATCTGTTGCCCGCCACGGGGCGGCGCAAGAAGATGCTGCTCGCCGATATGGATTCGACAATGATCCAGCAGGAATGCATCGACGAGTTGGCTGATGAGGCCGGGGTCGGGGCGCGGGTCAAGGATATCACCGCCCGTGCCATGAACGGCGAGCTCGATTTCGAAGGCGCGTTGATCGAGCGTGTCGGCCTGCTCAGAGACTTGCCGGAAAGCGTGATCGACAGGGTTCTAGCAACGCGCATCACGCTGATGCCCGGCGCGCCTCTGCTGCTGTCGACGATGAAGGCAAGCGGTGCCTATGCGGCACTGGTGTCGGGCGGGTTCACCGCCTTTACCAAGAAGATTGCCGACCTTGTCGGCTTTGACGAGACCCGCGCAAACACGCTCATCGCCAGCGGCGGACGGCTGACCGGAGAGGTCGCGCGCCCGATCCTTGGCCGCGAAGCCAAGGTGCAGGCGCTCGAAGAGATCACCGCACAGCTTGGGATCTTTGAGGCGGATGTGATCGCGGTGGGTGACGGGGCCAACGATCTTGGCATACTGACGCGGGCAGGCATGGGCGTCGCCCTGCACGCCAAACCATCGGTGCAGGCGCAATGCGGCTTGCGGGTGAACCACGGCGACCTGACAGCGCTGTTGTATCTTCAGGGCTATTCGAAAGCGGAATTCGCCTGAACGGAGGCTGCGCTGATTACACGGGGCGGAGGTGGGGGCCAGCCCCCACACCCCCGGAGTTTAAGGGCAAGATGAAGAGGGGCGCCTTACGGGAAGCTTGGGGCGCGGCGGATTTCGCCGGTCTGAAGGCCTGCAAAGTTGAGCACGTCGGGGTTGAGCGAGCGTTTCACGTCGGGGTGGTCCGGGTCGAGCACGCCAAGGGAGGCGAGAATCGCCGCGACGGCGCAATCTGCGGCGCGGGTCGCACCGTCGGTGATCTTGAGCGCAAGGCCCTGACGGCGCTGCGGCAGGATGGCGATGAAAAAGCCTTCGGCGCCGGTCTTGATCGCGACCGGCTCTTTGGCGGCACGCATCAGATGGGTGCAGGCGCGGCCCTCGCCTGCGACAAGCAGCGGATGGGCGATCATCGCCTGCGTGAGCGCGGCGGCGGCCTTTGAGAGCGTATCAGAGCGGGTATGCGCCGAGGCGTAGAACGCCATTGCCCGCGCCATGCCGTGCATCGTGGTTGCGAAGTTCGGCGCCGAGCAGCCGTCGATGCCGAAGCCCGGGGTCGGGGCACCGGTGACGGTCTCGAACAGCTCCTTCACCGAAGTCTGCACCGGGTGGGCGGGATCGACGTAATCCGGCCCGGCCTTGAGGTGTCTGGTCAGCGTCAGAAAGCCCGCGTGTTTGCCCGAACAGTTGTTATGCACCCGGCAGGGGCTTTGGCCATCGCGGATCATTTGCAGTTTCAGCGCGCTGTCACGGGAGGGTTGCGGGCCACAGATCAGGTCATTGTCGCTCAGTTCCAGATCGCTCAGCCAGGCGTTGACCGCTGCCACATGCACCGGCGCGCCTTCGTGCGAGGCGCAGGACAGGGCCAGCCGCTCTGTGCTCAGCCCGAAGGCTTCTGCCGCGCCCGAAGCGACCAGCGGCAGCGCCTGAAGCATCTTTGCCGAGCTGCGCGGCAGGATCACCGTGTCCGGATCTCCCCAGGCTTGCGCGATCTCTCCGGTCTCGTCGCACAGAACAGCATGACCAAGATGGGCGCTTTCCGCGAAGGGGCCGCGGATGATGTCGACCATGGGCACGGGGGGCTGTTGCATCTGGGGTCCTCACAATCAGGCGATATCTTGCCAACAGGGGCTTTATGGGCGCAGGTTTTTCAGTCTATCCTGCCGCGGTCGAGTAGTAACGGCCTATGCGCTTCGTGTGCCCCGCTGGTCAAGACCCGGGAGCCATGCGAGGAGGCAGGCGTCGAGGAAATAAGACAGCTGGAGGCTGCAGGACATGAAGGCATTTCGCTCTTCCATGATCGGGGCATTGACCGGGGCCGTTGCGCTTGCTTTCGCAGGGGTGGCTACGGCGCAGGAAGAAAGTCAGAACCGCGTCAACGCGATCACCGACTGGTCGGTATTCGAGGGGGACAACCCGCGCGAATGCTGGGCGGTGACCACCTATAAGGAAAGCGTCAACAGCAAGGACGGGCGCGTTGTGTCGGTCAGGCGGGGCGATATCCTGCTGATGGTGTTCTATCGCCCCGGCGCGAATGTGGCCGGGCAGGTGGCGTTTACCGGCGGCTATCCCTTTGCCCCCGGGTCGACCGTCAATGCCAATGTCAGCGGCAACCAGTTCGAGCTTTACGTTGACGGAGAATGGGCGTGGCCCGCGTCTCCGGCGGATGATGCCAAGCTGATCGCCGCGATGCGATCCGGCTCTGATGCGGTGCTGACGGCGCATTCGGCGCGCGGCACGCAGACCAAGGATACCTTTTCGCTGATGGGGTTCACCGCCGCGATCGAAGACGCCGAGAAGCGCTGCAAGTAAGCTAGCGGCGCGCGAGGAAGCGTGCCGCGATCTCACCGGACAGAAAGGCGATCTCGCCGCCCGCGATGGTGGCGGCGATGCGGCCCGTGCCCCGGTGCCGGATCACGAGATCGGCGCGCAGCCCGGGTTCGATTCGCCCCCGGTCGTGCAGACCCAGCAGGCGGGCCGGACCCTCTGACACCAGCCGCCACGCGCCGGCTTCGTCCCGCAGGCCCAGTTCGACGCAGCGCCACGCGGCGCGGGCCGGGGCGGGGTAGTGGTAATCCGATGCCAGCGCGTCGCATAGCCCGTTCCCGATCAGCTCTGCCGCCGCGATGTTGCCCGCGTGCGATGCGCCGCGCACCACGTTGGGCGCGCCTAGCACGATGCCATCGCCAGCCTCCCGCGCTGCCCGCGCCGCGTCCAGCGTTTCGGGAAATTCCGACAGCCGCGCACCGCGGGCACGCCATATTGCGCGATCTTCGGCGCTGCGGTCATCGTGGCTGCCAAGGATCACCCCGCGCGCGCGCAGCCTTGCGCAGAGCGCATCCAGCGCGGCGGGAACCTCGGCGCGGCGCTCGTGCAGGGCGGTCATCAGCGCCAGATGGGCTTCTGGCGAGCGGCCCGATTTCAGCGCTTGCCCGGTCAGCCGCTGCGGCTTTCGCCCCGATGCCAACCGGTCGTGCTGCAGATGATCGTTGAACACCACCTGCCCGATGCCCCAGCGCGCCACAGCCGCTTCGGCATCGGCGAAACTGTCGAGGAAATGCGTCTCCAGCCGCAGTTGCAGCCGCAGATCCACCGGCACCGTCGGCGCGACGGCGTGTACCGCGGCAAAGACCTCGGCCGCGAACTCCGGCCCGCGCATCCCGCCTTCCCAAGACCAGAACTGCGCCAGCATCGCCGTGGTGATGCCGTTCGCCGCCAGCTCATGCGCGCAGGCAAGCACGCCCGCCGTGCTTTCGCGCAAGGCACCGCGCCGGGGGGCCATGTGGCGCTCGAAGCCATCGCCGTGGATGTCGACGATGCCGGGCAGAATGTCGTAACCGCTCAGATCGACGCGCGCACCATCGCCGCCGATCCGCCCGTCGGCGATGCTCAGACAAGCGTCATCCCATCCGGCGGGGCGCATCACCCGCGCGCCTTCAAAGCTCAGTGCGATCATCTCGTGGCCTCCTGTCGGGGGTCGCAATAAGCCCTTCCGCCGCCCCGATAAAGGTGCAAAACTTGGGGCATGACATCTCCCCGCCTTGCCGCGCGCGCGCTGATCCTGATTGATGATCGACTGCTGCTGGTCAACGCTTATGGCGGTGGCCTCAGCGATCTTTGGTGCGCGCCCGGCGGCGGCGTGGAAAAGGGCAGCTCGCTGCACGACAATCTGGCGCGCGAAGTGCATGAGGAATGCGGCCTGTCGGTGACGGTGGGCGCCTTGGCGCTGGTCAATGAATTCCACGCGCCGGAACATGGCTTCCATCAGGTCGAGCTGTTCTTTCGCTGCGCCCTCGCGGGCGGCACGCTGTCCGATGACTGGCAAGACCCCGAAGGCGTGGTCACCCGGCGCCGCCTGTTTTCGCGGAGCGAGTTGTCGGGCATCCGGTTCAAGCCCGACAGCCTGTTGCAGGCCGCATGGGGCGACGGTGTGCGATACGATCCGCTGGAACGGATTGTCCGGTAATGATGGGCTATCTTGCACGGCGGCTGGTCAGTCTTGCGCTCAGCCTTGTCGTCGCCTCGGCGGTGATCTTCCTCGTGGTCGAGGTGGCGCCGGGCGATCCCGCCAGCTTCATGCTGGGGATGAACGCGCAACCCGATACGGTCGCGGCGCTGCGCAGCGAACTGAGGCTCGATCTGCCGCCCGTGCAACGCTACCTCGCATGGATCGGCGGCATGATGACCGGTGATTTCGGGGTTTCCTACACCTATCGCGCGCCGGTGGCGCAGATGGTCGCCGAGCGGGTGCAGGTGTCGCTGCCGCTGGCGCTGCTGGCGCTGGGGCTGGCGGTGGTCATCGCGCTGCCCGCCGGGATCGTCGCGGCGACGCATCGCGGCAAGGCCGCGGATCTGGGCGTTGTCGGGGCGACGCAGCTGGGCGTTGCGATTCCCAACTTCTGGTTCGCCATGCTGCTGGTGCTGCTTTTCGCGCTGAAGCTGCGTTGGTTCAGCGCCGGCGGCTTTCCGGGTTGGAGCGACCCGGTCATGGCGCTGAAATCGCTGACCCTTCCGGCGGTGGCGCTGGCGCTGCCGCAGGCGGCGATCCTTGCGCGCGTGCTGCGCTCGTCGCTGATCGACATCCTGTCCGAAGATTTCATGCGCACCGCCCGCGCCAAGGGCCTGTCGCGCCGCCAGACGCTCTGGCGCCACGGGCTGAGGGCGGCGCTGATCCCGGTGCTGACCATCCTCGGGCTGCAATTCTCGTTCCTGCTGGCAGGGGCAATCATCATCGAACAAGTGTTCTTCCTGCCCGGCCTTGGGCGGCTGATCTTTCAGGCCATTACCCAGCGCGACCTGATCGTGGTGGAATCCGTCACCATGCTGCTGGTCTTCGCGGTGATCGCGGTGAATTTCCTGACCGATCTCGCCTATGTCGCCGCCGACCCAAGGCTGCGCCGATGAAATCCCTCGTTCTTGGCGCCGTCCTCACCGTGCTGGTCCTCGCCGCCGCCCTGCTGTCTTTTGCCTGGACCCCGGGAGACGTCACCAGCGTCGACATTCCCGCCCGGCTCCAGCCACCATCGGTGCAGCATCTCCTCGGCACTGACCACCTTGGCCGTGACATGCTGAGCATGATCATGACCGGCGCGCGGACCTCTCTGGCCGTGGCGCTGGTGGCGGTGGGCATCGGCATGGGCCTTGGCGTGCCGCTTGGCCTTGCCGCCGCCGCACGGCAGGGCGGTTGGCTCGACGAGACCATCATGCGCTTCAACGATCTGGTCTTCGCCTTCCCCAGCCTCGTCATCGCCATCCTCGTCACGGCGCTGCTTGGTCCCGGCGCGATCAACGCCATCCTCGCCATCGGCATCTTCAACATCCCGGTCTTCGCCCGCCTGACCCGAGGCGCGGCCCTGCCGCTCTGGCATCGCGAATTCATCCTCGCCGCCCGCACCGCCGGTAAATCCGCCCTGCGCATCAGCGTCGAACATATCCTGCCCAACACAATGAACCTGCTGATCGTGCAGGGCACCATTCAGTTCTCGCTCGGCATCCTCGCCGAAGCCGGGCTCAGCTACGTCGGCCTTGGCGCGCAGCCGCCAATCCCGTCCTGGGGCCGGATGCTCGCCGATGCACAAACCATGGTCGCCCTCGCGCCGCATGTCGCCATCATCCCCGGCACGGCCATCGTCCTGACCGTCCTCGGCCTCAACCTGCTCGGAGACGGGCTGCGCGATCGCCTCGATCCACGCCTGCAAGGACGCGCCGCCTGATGTCTTCTTCTGGCCTCAAATATCCCGGGGGGGAGCCGCAGGCGGGGGGGCAGCGCCCCCCCTTGCTTGCCCTCGATCACCTGTCGCTGCGCATCCATGACACGCCGATCCTGCACGATGTCTCGCTGTCTCTGGCCGCCGGGGAAATCCTTGCCCTCACCGGTGAATCCGGTTCCGGCAAGTCGATGACCGCCTTTGCAACCATGGGCTTGCTGCCCAAGGGCGCCCGTCCGCAGGGGTGCATCGCGCTGCACGGCACAGATCTTCTGTCCGAAACCGAAGCGCAGATGAGCGCCCGCCGCGGCCGCGACATCGGCATGGTGTTTCAGGAACCGATGACGGCGCTCAACCCGTTTCACCGCATCGGCGATCAGGTCGCCGAAACCATCCGCATTCACCAGAAAACCTCACGGGGCGAAGCGAACAGGCAGGCCGCCGAAACCCTCGCCCGGACCGGCCTCGATCCGGCAAAAATTCCACCCTCGCGCTACCCGCACGAACTCTCCGGCGGCCAGCGCCAGCGCGTCGTCATCGCCATGGCCATTGCGCTCAAGCCAAAGCTGCTGATCGCAGACGAGCCGACCACCGCGCTGGATGTCACCACGCAGGCGCAGATTCTCGATCTGCTGCACGGGCTGGTGCGAAGCGATGGTATGGCGATGCTGCTCATCACCCACGACCTTGCGGTCGTGGCGCAGCACGCCGACCGCATCGCAGTGATGAAGACTGGCCGGATCGTCGAAACCGGGCCCACCGCGCAGGTTCTGGCACAGCGCAAACACCCCTACACCCGCGCGCTGCTCGAGGCGTCAGCGCACCAGCCGCACGTGATGCCCAAGGGCCCCGGCGCCCCGCTGCTGGTGGCCAAGGACGTGGTGCGCAGCTATTCGGGCCGGCGCGCCGGGCTGAAACGCGGTGCGCCGGCGCGTGCCGTCGATGGCGTCAGCCTGACCGTTGCCAGCGGCGAGCGTGTCGGGCTGGTGGGCGAATCCGGCTGCGGGAAATCGACGCTGACCCGCGCCATTCTAGGCCTTGAGCCGGTGCAGGGGGGCAGCATCACCCTTGGCGGTCAACCGGTGGGCAGCAAAGGCACCCGCCGCCAGATGCAGGCGGTGTTTCAGGATCCCTACGGCAGCTTCAACCCGCGCCACCGCGTTGGAAAACTGGTGTCCGAGCCGTTTCACCTCACGGGGGTGGCGCCCGAAACCGCCATCGCCGAGGCGCTTGCCGAGGTTGGCCTTGCCCCCGAAGATGCCCAAAGGCACATCCACGCCTTTTCCGGCGGTCAGCGCCAGCGCATCGCCATTGCCCGCGCGCTGATCATCCGCCCCGAACTGGTGATCTTCGACGAGGCGGTCTCGGCGCTGGATGTACGGGTGCGCGCCCGCATCCTTGATCTGATCGCAGAGCTGACGAACCGGCACGGGTTGGCGTCGCTGTTCATCAGCCATGATCTTGGCGTGGTGCGCGGCATCACCGACCGGGTGCTGGTGATGCGCGCTGGCAAGATCGTCGAACAGGGGCCGACCGCATCGGTGTTTGACAACCCGCAACATTGGTATACCAAATTACTCTTGGATGCGGCGCCCAAGCTGCCGCCCCTCTCGGGAGGAGGAGTTACCGATGCTGGATGGCCTCACGCGCGATAGCGCGCAGATGCTTATTGGCGGGATGTGGCGCGACAGCGCGCAGACCTTGCCGCTGACCAACCCGTCGACCGGAGCCGAGATCGGCCGCATTGCCAAGGGCACGCCCGCCGACATCGACGCCGCCGTGCAGGCCGCACAAGCCGCGCTGGATGGCGCATGGGGCACGATGAGCGCGCTGGAGCGGGGCCGCATCCTGACCCGGATCGGCGTCGCGGTGCTGGAACATGTCGACGAGCTGGCGCAGATCGAGGCGATGGACGTTGGCAAGCCGCTGGGGCAGGCGCGGGCCGATGCGCTGGCGCTGGCGCGCTACTGCGAATTCTACGGCGGTGCAGCAGACAAGATCCATGGTGAGACCATCCCCTATCTGGACGGCTACACCGTCTATACGCTGCGCGAGCCGCATGGCGTCACGGGTCATATCGTGCCGTGGAATTACCCGATGCAGATCATCGGACGTTCGGTCGGGGCGGCCTTGGCGATGGGCAACGCCTGCGTTCTGAAGCCCGCCGAAGATGCATGTTTGACGGCGCTGGCCTTTGCCCGTATCGCGCAGGCGGCGGGGCTGCCCGATGGCGCGCTGAACGTGGTGCCGGGCCTTGGGGCCGAGGCCGGGGCGGCGCTTGCCGGGCATCCGGGGGTGAACCACGTCAGCTTTACCGGCTCGGTCGGGGCCGGGGCGGCGGTGCAGCAGGCGGCGGGGGCCAACGTGGTGCCGGTGACGCTGGAACTGGGGGGCAAGTCGCCGCAGCTGGTGTTTGCCGATGCCGATCTGGATGCTGCGCTGCCGTTTCTGGTCAATGCCGGGCTTCAGAACGCCGGGCAGACCTGCTCGGCTGCCTCGCGTATTCTGGTGCAGCGCGAAGTGCTGGAGGAGGTCTCGCAGCGCATGGCCGAGGCTTATGCCGCCAAGGTCGTCGGCCCGGCGATGGATGATCCCGACATTGGGCCGCTGATCAACGCAAGACAGAAAGCGCGGGTCGAAGGGTTTATCGCCCAAGGCGCGGATTTGCCGCTGCTGGCGCGGGCGCAACTGGCCGAAGGGGTGCCCGAGGGCGGGCATTACGTGCGCCCGGCATTGTTTGGCCCGGTGCCGCCCGATCATGTGCTGGCGCGCGAGGAAATCTTTGGCCCGGTGCAGGTGATCATCCCGTTCGATACCGAAGACGAGGCGCTGCGCCTCGCCAACAGCACCGATTACGGGCTGGTCGCCAGCGTCTGGTCCGACAGCGGCGCGCGCCAGATGCGCTTGGCCAAACGGCTGCGGGCGGGGCAGGTGTTCATCAACAATTACGGGGCCGGGGGCGGCGTTGAACTGCCCTTTGGCGGCACTGGAAAATCGGGCCACGGGCGCGAAAAGGGTTTCGAGGCGCTCTACGGGTTCTCGGTGCTCAAGACCGTCGCGGCGCGGCACGGATGAGGGGGACGACATGAGATTGCAAGGCAAGAGCGCCATCGTGACCGGCGCAGGATCAGGCTTTGGCGAGGGCATCGCCATGCGCTTCGCTGCCGAGGGGGCGCAGGTTCTGGTGGCCGACATCAACCTCGAGGGCGCCGAACGGGTCGCGGCAGCCTGTGGCGGCGTGGCGCAGCGCGTCGATGTGGCCGATGGCGCCAGCGTCGAGGCGATGGTGGTGGCCGCGCAGGCCGGTTTTGGCAAGGTCGACATTTTGGTGAACAACGCCGGGGTGACGCATCTGCCAGCCTATATGGAAGATGTGAGCGAGGCGGATTTCGACCGGGTCTTTGCGGTGAACTGCAAGTCGGTCTACCTGACGGCGCGGGCGCTGGTGCCGGGGATGAAGGCCGCCGGGGCAGGGGCGATCCTGAACGTGGCGTCTACGGCGGGGGTGTCGCCCCGGCCCAAGCTCAACTGGTACAACAGTTCCAAGGGCTGGATGAACACCGCGACGCGGGCGATGGCGGTGGAGCTTGCACCCTTCGGCGTGCGGGTGAACGCGATCAACCCGGTGGCGGGGGACACGCCGTTGCTGTCAAGCTTTATGGGTGAGGACACCCCGGAGATCCGCGCGAAGTTTCTGTCGACCATCCCGTTGGGGCGGTTTTCGACCCCTGAAGATATGGCGAACGCGGCGCTTTTTCTGTGCTCGGACGAGGCGTCGATGGTGACAGGCGTGTGCATGCAGGTAGACGGCGGGCGCTGTATCTGAGGCCTTGCCCGGTGGCGAGGGGGATTGGGGGCGCTGCCCCCGTCTCCTTGCGGAGACTCCCCCGGGATATTTTGAGCCAGAAGAAGAGAGGGCGCGGTGTCGGGAGCGACGGGCTGTGATTCCGGCTGGGTTGGGTCGTGGCTAGAGCCTGATGGGGTCGCGTTACGGGCTGTGCGCGTTCAGCGCGCGACCACCACCTTGCGCCCGCGGTGTTCGAGCAGTTCGAACGGCGTGTCGAAGACCTCGCGCAGGGTGTCTTCGGTCAGCAGGGCGGCGCTGTCGTCCTGCGCCACGATGCGCCCGTCCTTCATGGCGACGATATGATCGGCCCAGCCCGCCGCCGCGTTGATGTCGTGCAGCACGATCACGATGCTGCGTGCCCCGTCCCGCGACAGCGCATGCAGCCGCGCCATCAGGTCGCGGGCATGGCGCGGGTCCAGTGCGTTGAGCGGCTCGTCCAGCAGCATCCACGGCGTTTCCTGTGCCCATGTCATCGCGATGAAGGCGCGCTGGCGCTGCCCGCCCGACAGGGTTGCGATGCTGCGCTCTGCCAGATCACTCAGGGCAAAGGCGACCAATGCGCGCTCCACCGCGTCGTGATCGGCCTGCGTGGGGCGACCCTGATGATGTGGCCAGCGGCCAAAGCTGACCAGTTCGTGCACCGTCAGGCGACTGACCAGCGCCGGGCTTTGCTGCAGCAGCGCCACGGCGCGCGCCCGGCTTCGCGGCGGTGCGGTAAACGGGTCCAGCCCGTCGATCCGCACGCTGCCGCAGGACGGTGATTCAAGCCCGGAAATGCAGTGCAGAAGCGTTGACTTCCCCGCACCGTTGGGGCCGATCAGCGCGGTGATGCCGCCGCGGTCCAGCTGGGTCGAGACATTGTGCAGGATCTCGGTTCCGTCGACGACATAGCTCAGGTTCTGGACGTCGATCATCTGGGTCTCCGTTTGAGCACGAGGAAGAGGAAGGCCAGCCCTCCGAAGAATTCCACGATAACCGCCAGCGCCGAGGCGCTGCCGAGCAGCCGTTCGAACACGAATTGCCCCGCGACAAGGATCAGCGCCCCCAGCAGCGCCGCTGCCGGGATCAGCACCGCGTGGCGGTGGGTGCCGGTCAGATGTCGTGCGAGGCTTGCCGTCAGCAGGCCAAGGAAGGTTACCGGGCCGACCAGCGCCGTCGAGACAGACACCATCGCCGCCATCAGCAGCAGCGCGATACGCACCATGCGGTCGTGATCCAGCCCCAGCCCGCGCGCCGTTCCGCGCCCCAATGCGCAGACGTCCAGCGCCGGGGCGAGCCGGAGAGACACGGCCAGCGCGCCCAGCAGAACCACCGCAGACACCCCAAGCTGCCCCGGGTCGACCGCGCCGAAGCTGGCGAACATCGCCTGTTGCACCACGGCGAAATCCGATGGGTCCATGAGGCGCTGCACCATCTCGGACGCGCCGCGCAGCAGCACACCAAGGATGATGCCGGTGAGGATCATCCGGGTGATGTCTTTCGCATCGCGCCGCAGCAGCAGCCCGAACAGCAGCACCGAGCCGAGGCCCATCGCGCTGACCTCCATCACGAAGCGCAGCCCCGAGGGGATCTGCGCAAAGCCGACGCCGCCAAGCGCCGCGACCAGCAGCGTTTGCAGCAGCACGAACAGCGCGTCAAAGCCGACGAGCCCCGGTGTCAGCAGACGGTTGCCCGCAACCGTCTGGAACAGCACGGTGGCAGCGCCGGTGGCGGCCCCGACGCAGACCAGCGCGCCCAGCTTTGCGGCGCGCAGTTCAAGGATGAAGCCATAGGGCGCACGGATCTGCCAGCACAGGAACGCGCCCGCGAGCAGCAGCAGCCCAAGGCCAAGCCAAAGCACCCGGCGCTCAGCCATGCCGCGCCCTCGGGGCGGCGTGCAGCAGCCACAAGAAGACCCCCGCGCCAAGCACTGCGATCACCGTCGCGGCAGGAATTTCAAACGGATAGCGCACTGCACGCCCGATCACGTCGGCGCCCAGCAGCAATGCGCCGCCACCGATGGCCACCATCGGCAGGTTGGCGCGCAGATTGTCGCCGCGCCAGCGCGCCACCAGATTGGGCGCGACCAGCCCGACGAAGGGGAAGGCTCCGACCGTCACCAGCACCAAGGCCGTGATCACCGACACCACCACCAGCCCGAGGGCCCGCGTTTGCCGGTAATTCAGCCCAAGGCTGCGCGCCTGCGTCTCGCCCAGCCCAAGAATGGTGATCCGGTCCGCCACCAGATACAGCAGCCCGGCCAGCGCCGCGATCGCCCAGAGCCATTCGTACCGCCCCATCATGACACCAGAAAATTCACCCAGCCGCCACGCGCCAAGATATTGCACGAGGTCCTCTGCCCAGGCGAACCAGATGCCGATGGCGCCAAGGATGCCTCCGTAGACGATCCCGACAATGGGCAGCAACATCGCGTCGTCGCGCGGCAGGCGTTTCGCCAGTGCCAGAAAGCCGATCATGCCGACCAGCGCGCAGGCGGCGGCGATCAGCATCTTGCCGGCAACCGCCATGCCGGGCGCGATCAGCGTCACCGCCAGCAGGCCCAGCATCGATGCCTCCGGCGCGCCGGTGAGCGACGGTTCCACAAGGCGGTTCTGCACCACCTGCTGCACCACCACCCCGGCCAGCGCCAGCCCCGCCCCGGCCAGCAACGCCGCCATGGTGCGGGGAATGCGGCTCACCAGCAGCAGCCAGCCGTCGCTCTCAAGGCTCGCCGCCCCAAGCAGCAGGCTGACCGCGATCAGCGCCGCAAGCGCGGCAAAGGTGGTGAGCCAGCCGCGCATGTCAGCCCTGCACGTCCGAAAACGCTTCGGTCAGCTGGTCCAGCGTGTGCATCATCGAATGGGCGCCGCCCCCCGAGATATAGATGGGCGCGGCATCAAGATACACGATGTGCCCATTCTGCGCCGCCTTGGTGCGCGCCACGATGGGGTTGTCGAGCGTCGCCTGCGCTGCCTCGCTACCCGCCTGAATCGCCGCGCCGCGGTCGATCACCAGCAGCCAGTCGGGATCGGTTTCGGCAAGGAATTCAAAGCTGATCGCCTGACCGTGGGTGTCGGCCTCCAACCCCGGATGGGCTTGCGGCAGGCCGACCGCATCGTGGATCCAGCCAAACCGGCTGCCGGCGCCAAAGGCCGAGATCTTGCCGCCATTGGTCAGGATGACCAGCGCGTTGCCCTTGCCCGCAACCGCGTCGCGCGCGGCGGCCAGCTTGTCGTCAAGTTGCGCTTCGAGCGCTTGCGCCTGTTCTTCGCGGTTCAGCAGGGTGCCGAAGGCCTTGATGCGCGCGCGGGTCTGATCGACCATGCCGTTGCCCTGAATCGTCATGTCGATGGTGGGGGCGACGCGCGACAGCGGCTCGACCTGCGTGGCAGAGCGGCCCCCGGCGATGATCAGATCGGGGGCCATCACGGCCAGTGCCTCGAAATCCGGCTCGAAGAGCGTGCCGACGGTGGTCGCGTCCTTGGAGATTTCCTCGATGTTCTTTAGATACAGCGGCGCGGGAAGCCCGGCGATCGGCTGGCCAAGCGCCGCGATGGTGTCGACCGAAGGCGCATCGAAGACGGCGATGGTCTGCGGCGCTTGCGGCAGCGTGGCGGGGCCGGTGGCAGTTTCGATGGTGACGTCCGCGGCAAAGGCGGGCAGGGCAGTGGCACAGGCCAAAAGCCCTGCCAGAAGGATCGGTCGCATGGGCAAACTCCGGGTCGGGGAACAAAGGGCGTGGCATGGCCCGTCGGCCGGCTTCGCGAATGTTTCCTAGTGATAAGGTCGGGTATAGGCCGGTGGCAATCCCTTCCCTGACTTTTCCGATCAACTTTATGCAAAGACGGAATTCGCGATAGAGGGACTCATCTGGCGAGCGACAAGATCCCCGCGACATCCAGATGTCGTTCCATATGTGCCGCCAGATCGTCGAGCACGCGCAGCACGCCCGCATCGTATCCACCGCGACTGGCCACGCCGAATTGCGCCAGCCACGCGGCGCGAAAGCCATCGTCGCGGAACATGCCGTGCAGATAGCTGCCCTGCACCCGGCCATCGGCGCTGACCGCGCCCTCGGGCTGATCGTCGATATGGGCAAAGGGGCGGGCGCGGTCTGCACCGTCGCTGCGCCCGATGTGGATTTCATAGCCGCGAAACGGCTGCCCGCTGGCGGCATGGGTGGCGGTGGTTTCCGTCAGGCGCTTGTCACCGGTCATCACCGTATCCAGCCGCAGCAGGCCAAGGCCTTGGGTGGTGCCCGCAAGCCCTTCGATCCCTTGTGGGTCAGACACGGTATCCCCCAGCATCTGGTAGCCACCGCAGATCCCAAGCACATGGCCGCCGCGCCGCAGATGCGCCGCAAGGTCGATATCCCAGCCTTGCGCGCGCAGGAACGCAAGATCGCCACGCGTCGATTTCGTCCCCGGAAGGATCACCACATCGGTATCGCCGGGAAGCGCCCGGCACGGCCCGAGCATGGTCAACCGCACGCCCGGTTCCTGCGCCAGCGGGTCGAGATCATCGAAATTGGCGATGCGCGACAGCGCGAAGCAGACGATGTGCAACCCCTTTGCCCGCTTGGGCGTGGCGATATCAAAGGCGTCTTCTGCGGGCAGCTTCCACGCATCGGCGAACCACGGCAGCACGCCTAATCCGGGCCAGCCGGTGTGATCGGAGATCATCGCGTAGCCATCTTCGAACAGGGCCGGATCGCCGCGAAAGCGGTTGACGACAAAGCCGCGAATCATCGCGGCATCATCATGGTCGAGCACCGCCTGCGTGCCGACGATCTGGGCGATCACCCCGCCGCGGTCGATGTCTGCGGCCAGCACCACAGGCACATTCGCCGCCCTTGCAAATCCCATGTTGGCGATGTCGCGGGGGCGCAGGTTGATCTCGGCGGGGCTGCCCGCGCCTTCGACGATCACCAGATCATGCCGTTGCGAGAGCCGCCGGAAACTGTCGAGCACCGCCGTCATAAGACGCGGGCGCTGCGCGGCGTAGTCGCGCGCCTCGGCGGTGGCGATGCGCTTGCCCTGCACGATGATCTGCGCGCCGGTGTCGGTTTGCGGCTTGAGCAGCACCGCGTTCATGTCGCTGTGCAGCGGCAGCCCGCAGGCCAGCGCCTGAAGCGCCTGTGCGCGACCGATCTCGCCGCCATCGACGGTCACGGCGGCGTTGTTCGACATGTTCTGCGGCTTGAACGGCGCCACGTCGATCCCGCGCGCCCGCGCTGCCCGGCACAGCCCTGCCACCAGCAGCGATTTGCCGACGTTGGAGCCGGTACCCTGAATCATGATCGCTGGCATTCGCGTCTTCCTGTTCGGCTGATGAGCCGGTTCTGCTGACGGGGTAGCGGAGCGCGCCGCGCACCGCAATCCGGAGCGAGTCGTGGCGGTGTCGGGGTGGGGGTTTCCCGTCAAAGCTGGGTTTTGTAACCTATCGGAAACCACAGATCCAAGACCTTTGTGATCCTGCGGTGCTGTGGTTTCACAAGAAACGGGCAAAACTCTGCATCCGTGTCAGCGGTCAGAAATCCGCGATATAGTGAACATATACAGAGCCTTGACATGTGTGATCACAAGTTGGATTGGGCTTTGAAACGCCTTGCCCAACCGGCAGGCGACCAAAAATGCAGCGCTGGACAAAACTCTTGCTTTTGCCAAGCGGGCCGCATAGGAGCAGCGGCGGGACACCCTTCCCCAACGAAGGGCATCTATCTGTAAGGTTAGGCTACATGGCTGACAAGCACCCCACCGCACGCCCGGCGAATCCGCGTTTTTCGTCTGGTCCCTGCGCGAAGATCCCCCATTTCACTGTCGACATGCTTGCCGATGCTGCGCTCGGGCGCTCGCATCGTGCCAAGATCGGCAAGGAAAAGCTCGCCGCTGCCATCGAAGGCACCCGCGAGATTCTGGGCATTCCCGCCGATTACAAGATCGGCATCGTTCCCGCCTCTGATACCGGCGCCGTTGAAATGGCGATGTGGTCGCTGCTGGGCGAGCGCAAGGCCACCATGGTTGCATGGGAAAGCTTTGGCGCTGGCTGGGTGACCGATGTGGTCAAGCAGCTCAAGATCGATGCCGAGGTGAAGACCGCCGAATATGGCGAGATCGTCGATCTTGCGACCGTGGATTTCGACACCGACGTGGTGTTCACATGGAACGGCACCACCTCGGGCGTGCGCGTTCCCAACGGCGATGCGATCCCCGCCACCCGCGCTGGCCTGACCATCTGCGACGCCACCAGCGCCGCCTTTGCGCAGGATCTGCCTTGGGACAAGCTGGATGTGACCACCTTCTCTTGGCAGAAGGTGATGGGCGGCGAAGCGGCGCACGGCATGCTGATCCTGTCCCCTCGCGCTGTCGAGCGGCTGGAATCCTACACCCCCGCATGGCCGATGCCGAAAATCTTCCGCCTGACCAAGGGCGGCAAGCTGATCGACGGTATCTTCAAGGGCGAGACCATCAACACGCCCTCGATGCTGGCGGTCGAGGATTATCTCGTGGCGCTGGACTGGGCCCGCGAGATCGGCGGTCTGGCCAAGCTGCAAGAGCGCGCCGATGCCAACGCCAAGGTGTTGTGGGATTTCTGCGACCGTCATGACTGGATCGCCAACCTTGCCACCGATCCGGCGACGCGGTCGAACACGTCCGTCTGCCTCAAGTTCACCGATGATCGCATCAAGGACGGTGCCGCCTTTGCCAAGGCCGTCGCCAAGAAGCTCGAAGAGTACAACGTGGCGCTGGATGTGGGCGCGTATCGCGACGCCCCCGCTGGCCTGCGCATCTGGTGCGGCGCGACAATCGAGGCGTCGGATGTCGAGGCGCTGACCCTCTGGCTGAAATGGGCGTTCGAGTCGGTGCTCGAAGAGCAGACCGCGACCGCCTGATCCCCGGATCATCCTGAAATTCCGCAACGGTGGGCCATCGACGGCCCACCGACCGCTCCCCCCATATCCAAAGGACCATCCCCATGCCCAAGGTTCTCGTTTCCGACAAGCTTTCAGAAACCGCCGTCCAGATTTTCCGCGATCGTGGCATCGAGGTCGATTACCTGCCCGACGTCGGCAAGGACAAGGACAAGCTGGCCGAGATCATCGGCCAGTATGACGGCCTTGCCATCCGTTCGGCCACCAAGGTGACGCCGTCGCTGCTGGAACATGCCACCAACCTCAAGGTTGTTGGCCGCGCTGGCATCGGCACCGACAACGTCGACAAGGAAGCCGCGTCCAAAAAAGGCGTGATCGTGATGAACACGCCCTTCGGCAACATGATCACCACCGCCGAACATGCCATCGCGATGATGTTCTCGGTGGCGCGGCAGATCCCCGAAGCCGATGCCTCGACTCAGGCCGGCAAGTGGGAAAAGTCGAAGTTCATGGGCGTCGAGCTGACCGCCAAGACGCTTGGCGTCATCGGTGCGGGCAACATCGGCGGCATCGTCTGTGACCGTGCGCGCGGCCTCAAGATGAAGGTCGTGGCCTATGATCCCTTCCTGTCGGAAGAGAAGGCCGCCGAGATGCAGATCGAGAAGGTCGAGCTGGACGTGCTGCTCAAGCGCGCCGATTTCATCACGCTGCACGTGCCGCTGACCGATGGCACCCGCAACATCCTGTCCGCCGAAAACCTCGCCAAGACCAAGAAGGGCGTGCGCATCATCAACTGTGCCCGTGGTGGTCTGGTCGATGAAAAGGCGCTGGCCGAGCTGCTGAAATCCGGCCATGTCGCCGGTGCCGCCTTCGACGTGTTCGCCGAAGAGCCTGCCACCGACAACGTGCTGTTCGGCCTGAAAAACGTTGTGTGCACCCCGCACCTTGGCGCGTCGACCACCGAAGCGCAGGAAAACGTCGCGCTTCAGGTCGCCGAGCAGATGTCGGATTACCTGCTGACCGGGGCCGTGACCAACGCGCTCAACATGCCGTCGGTGACCGCCGAGGAAGCCAAGGTCATGGGGCCGTGGATCACCACCGCAGGTCATCTTGGCAACTTCATCGGCCAGATGACCGATGACGAGCCGATCAAGGCGATCAATATCCTGTATGACGGCGAAGCGTCGACGATGAACTTGCAGGCGCTGAACTGCGCGCTGATCGCGGGCATCATGAAGTCGATCAACCCCGAGGTGAACATGGTGTCGGCCCCGGCGCTGGCCAAGGATCGCGGCATCCAGATCGCCACCACCAATCAGGCGCAATCGGGCGTGTTCGAGGGCTATATCAAGGTGACCATCGCCACCCCGACCAAGGAACGCTCGATCGCGGGCACCGTGTTCAGCGACGGCAAGCCGCGCTTCATCCAGATCAAGGGCATCAACATCGACGCCGAGGTTGGCGAGCACATGCTCTACACCACCAACGAGGACATCCCCGGCATCATCGGCACGCTGGGCACCATGCTGGGCGAGCACAAGGTCAACCTTGCGAACTTTACCCTTGGCCGGTCGGTGCAGGGCGGCGAGGCCATCGCGATCGCGTATCTTGATGAGCCGATGAAGGACTCGGCGGTCGCCGCGCTCAAGAACACCGGGCTGTTCCGGCAGGTCAAGCCGCTGCATTTCGACGTGGCCTGATCCCGTCAGGGTCTGACTTTGGGGGCGCTCCTTTTGGGGGCGCCCTTTTTCGTGTCGTGTCCGCAGCGCCATATAGCGCTATCAATCCGGTGCGCCGCCCTTGTTCTGCGCTGCGGCATGACCAAGTATTATCGGGTCAGACAAGGACCAATCCGATGCAACCGATTTTTGCCGTAGGCGACGTTCACGGCTATCTTGATCAGCTTCACATGGCGCTGGACACCATCGAGCGCGAGGGCGGCAAGGATGCCCCCATCGTGTTTACCGGTGATTTCGTCGACCGCGGCCCGGACAGCAAGGGCGTGATCGAGCTGTTGATGCAGGGGCAGGCAGAGGGCAGGCCGTGGGTCTGCATCATGGGCAACCACGACCGCTATCTGCTGCGCTATCTCGACTTTCTCGCCTTTCAGGACCGGCGCACCACGCGTCCGCTGTATTACACCGATCCGCCGATCGGCGGCGACAAGACGCTGGAGAGCTATGGCGTCGATACCGACGTGCGCCGCTGGCCCGAGGATATCCACGCCGACGCGCACAAGGCGATTCCGCAGGCGCATCTTGACTGGATCGCCGCGCTGCCGCGTCTGCACGAGACGCAGGACCAGATCTTTGTTCATGCCGGGCTGCGTCCCGGCGTGGCGCTGCACGATCAGGAAGAGAGCGATCTGCTGTGGATCCGCGAACCGTTCCTCAGCGATACCACCGATTGGGGCCGCGTCGTGGTGCACGGGCATACCGCCCTGCAAGCGCCCGAAGCCTATGTGAACCGCATCAACCTTGATGCCGGCGCGGGCTATGGCCGCCCGCTGGTGCCCTGCCTGATCGAGGGCCGCAAGGGCTTTGCCCTTGGCGCAGAGGGGCGGCGCGCGCTGTAACTCACTGGGCGGCGGCGAGATCCCCGCCGCCCTTCAGCGCAACCCATGCATCATATTGCGACAGGAACACCTGCCCGGTCAGCGCATCGAGGAAATGCGAGCGTTTGAGCTTGTCCATCACCGGGCCCTTGACCTCGGTCAGATGCAGGTCGATGCCGTTTTCGCCAAGGCGGGTGTTCAGCTCTTCGAGGGTTTCCAGCGCGCTCATGTCGACATCGTTGACCGCCGGGAACATCAGCACCACGTGGCGCAGATCATTGCAGACGGCGACCTTGCCCAGCACGTATTCCTCGAGAAAGCGGGCGTTGACGAAATACAGGCTCTCATCCACCCGCAGCGTCAGCACGTCGGGCAGCGTGTCGACCTTGTGGCGCTTGACGTTGCGAAAGTGATGGGTGCCCGGCACAAGGCCAACCTCGGCCACATGCGGTTTCGACGTCTTGTAAAGATGCAGGAAGATCGACAGCAGCACCCCGGCCGAAACGCCGGTTTCCACCCCAAGCGTCAGCGTCAGAACGATGGTCGCGGCGACGGCGGTGAAATCGACCTTGCTGTAGACCCATGTCTTTTTCAGGATCGAAAAATCGACAAGGCTGAGCACGGCAACGATGATCGTCGCCGCCAGTGTTGCTGTCGGCAGGAAGAACAGCAGCGGCGTCAGCGCTAGGGTGGCGACGCCGATGCCGATGGCGGTATAGGCTCCGGCGGCGGGGGTTTCGGCCCCGGCATCGAAGTTCACCACCGATCGTGAAAAGCCGCCGGTCACCGGAAAGCCGCCGGACATCGCCGAGGCGATGTTCGATGTGCCCAGCCCAATCAGCTCCTGATCGGGGCTGATGCGCTGGCGGCGCTTGGCGGCGAGCGTCTGCGCCACCGACACCGATTCCACAAAACCGATGATCGAGATCAGCACAGCGGGCAGCAATAGCGTGCGCCACATCTCCACGTCGAACGACGGCGCAGACAGCGGCGGCAGGCCGGTCGGCACCTCGCCCACCAGCTTGACGCCATGGGCGCCAAGATCAAAGGTCCAGGCCGCCAGCGTTGTCAGTACCACGGCGGCAACCGGTCCGGCCTTGGCCCCGACCTCGGCCAGCTTTTTCGGCACCCCCAGCGAGACCAGAAGCGGCTTCAACCCCTTGCGGACCCAGAACAGGAACGCCGTCGCCAGCACGCCGATCACCAGCGTTATAAGGTTGGTCTGCCCGAGATGTTCAATCAGCGACGGCACCAGCTTCACCAAGGTTTCGCCGTGAGCATCGATGCCAAGGATGTGCTTCAGCTGAGACCCCGCGATCAGGATGCCCGAGGCGGTGATGAACCCGGCAATCACCGGATGGCTGAGGAAATTCGCGACGAAGCCCAGCTTCAGTATCCCGAGCAGGGTCAGGAACACGCCCGAAATGAAGGCCAGCGTGATCGCCGCGAGGGCAATGTCGGCCGGATCGGACAAGCCAAGCTGCCCAATGGCGGCGGCAGTCATCAGCGATACCACCGCGACCGGCCCCACCGCCAGCGTGCGCGAGGTGCCGAACACCGCATAGGCCACCAGCGGCAGGATCGAGGCATAAAGCCCCATCTCGGCGGGCAGTCCGGCCAGAAGCGCATAGGCCAGCGATTGCGGGATCAGCATGATGGTCACGATGATCGCCGCGACCAGATCCGACATGGCGGTGTCGCGGGTATAGCTGCGCGCCCAGCCAAGGATCGGCAGGTAGCTCGAGATCGGGGGTAGGGTCATCGGTTCGTCCTGGATTGGGCCGTGGCGGCGATCAGGGCCGCCGATGTCGCATATATATTCCAAATATAGAATTTGTGAAGCGCAAACACCGCGCCGGGCGGAAATGCCGCCCTGCAATCGAAACGTGCGCCGCCCAAGGCGCCAAAGCGGTTCGCCCGCCAGCATCATGTCAGGCCGGGCTAGCAACCCGCGCGGCTCAGCATCGCCTTCCAACAGCCCGATGGCAAGATTTGTTCCCTGAGCAGCCGGGCGCCGCGGGGCGGCTTGGCACCGTTGATCAGCCAGTTGGGGCGCCACGGCAGCTTCGCGCCGCCATGCCAATCTTTCAGCAGCGGGATCGTGTCCCGTTCCCCCCGCCGGACGGCAAGCGCCATGGCAACCCTGACGCGTGCCCCTGAACGAAAAACGCCGCCCCCGAAGGAGCGGCGTCAAGCAGTGCAAAAAGGCGTGGATCAGAAACCCAGACCTTCGTACTTTTTCTTGAACTTCGACACGCGGCCGCCAGCGTCGAGCAGGCGCGACGTTCCGCCGGTCCATGCCGGGTGAACGGTGGGGTCGATATCCAGCGACATCTGGTCGCCTTCTTTGCCCCATGTGCTGCGGGTCTGGTAGATGGTGCCGTCGGTCATCTTGACGTTGATGACGTGGTAATCGGGGTGGATGCCGGATTTCATGGCTTCTCTCCTTACGCGCCGAGCGGCTTGTAGTTGGTGACTTCGGCGATACGGGCCGACTTGCCGCGACGTTCGCGCAGGTAGTACAGCTTGGCGCGACGAACGCGGCCACGGCGCACAACCTCGATGCTGTCGATGTTGGTCGAATACAGCGGGAACACGCGCTCGACGCCCTCACCAAAGGAAATCTTGCGAACGGTGAACGAGCCCGCGATGCCCTTGCCGTTCTTGCGGCTGATGCACACGCCTTCATAGGCCTGCACACGGGTCCGGGTGCCTTCGGTCACCTTGTATCCGACGCGAATGGTATCGCCGGCCTTGAAATCGGGGATGGCTTTCCCCAGCGAGGCAATCTGTTCTGCCTCGAGCTGTGCGATCAGGTCCATCTGACGCTTCTCCTGGTTGCTCACGGTTGGTCCGTGAAGATGTCTCGCGCCCCAGAGCTCCGCGTCTTTGATCGGGTCCGCATCACATGCGCCCGCGGGAGGTTACCGGCGTCGTTCTCTTTATATGGGTCTTCGGGGCCTTCCGGGTCCGCCAAAGCAGCGGGTCAGGCAACACCAAAGAAGCCCGCGCGACTCGTTGGCTGCGCAGACGAGCTGCGTATAGGCGCAGGGGGCGCGCCGATCAAGGAAAATATGGGACTAGAGCGGTTTCTTGAACCCGGCATGGCTTTGCTGAAAGCCAAGCCGCCGGTAAAAGCGATGCGCGTCGGTGCGGCTCAGATCCGAGGTCAGTTGCACCAATGCGCAGCCGCGCCGCCGCGCTTCGGCGATGGCCCAGTCGATCAGCGTGGTGCCAAGCCCGGCGCCGCGGGCATCGGCATGGATGCGCACCGCCTCGATGGTGGCCCGCAGCGCACCCTTGCGCGACAGGCTGGGCGTCATCGACAGTTGAAGAGTGCCGATCACCGCGCCGCCCCGGTCCATCACCATAAGGCAGATATTCGGATCGGATTCGATGGCCTCGAACGCCTGAGTATAGGCCTGCGCCAGCGCTCCGCCGGTTTCCTCGCGCGCCGCGCCAAGCGGGTCGTCTGCGAGAAGGGCGACGATGGCGGGCAGATCATCGCGAGTGGCGCGGCGGATCATTTCTTGCCCTCATGCGCGGCCCAGAGATCGGGGCGGCGGGTGCGGGTGATGTCTTGCGACATGGCGCGGCGCCACTTGGCGATTTCGCCGTGATGACCCGACATCAGCACCGGCGGGATGGCGCGGCCCTTCCACTCGGCGGGCTTGGTATATTGCGGATGCTCGAGCAACCCGTGAGAAAAGCTTTCCTCGTCGGTCGACTCGGCATTGCCAAGCACCCCCGGCAGCAGCCGCACGGTGGCATCCAGCAGCGCCTGCGCCGCCAGTTCTCCGCCGGTCAGGACGAAATCGCCCAGCGAGACCTCGGTGACGTTGTAATGCTCGATGACCCGTTCATCGAGCCCCTCGAAGCGGCCACAGATCAGCGTTGCGCCGGGGCCGCGGGCAAGGCTTTGGGCCATCGCCTGATCGAACCGCCGCCCGCGCGGCGACAGGTAGATGATCGGGGCGGCCGGGTGGATGCGGGCGCGGGCGGCGTCGATGGCGTTGCCCATCACATCGGGGCGCAGCACCATGCCCGCGCCGCCACCGGCGGGGGTGTCATCGACGTTGCGATGCTTGCCGATGCCGAAATCGCGCAGGGGGATGGGGTCGATCTGCCAGATACCATCTTGCAAGGCCTTGCCGGTCAGCGACAGGCCCAGCACCCCCGGAAACGCCTCGGGGAACAGCGATATGACCTGCGCCGTCCAGGCGCGGGCCAGCGCCGGGCTGGACTCGACCAGTTCGCGCGGCTTTGTCGCCGCGCGAATGGTCTTGCGACCGTGGGATTTCGGGGTCGGCGCGGAAGGGGTTTGATCGTCGCTCATGCGCAACGCCTTAGCGCCTTGCCCGGCGCGGCTCAAGCGGCGCGTTGCTCGGCGATGCTATGCTCCGAAGTGCCGTGTTCGGAAATGCGGTCGCGGATTTCCAGCACGCGGTCGGGATGCACGAACTGGTCCGACAGTTCCGCGGCGCGTGCCGGGCCGGCCTCGACCAGTTCCTTGAGCGTGCAGAGCTGAAGCAGCTCGGCATTGCCGAGCGTCGAGGCATCGCCATCATGCCAGTGCTCGATGATGCGGCCGAAGAGTTCGGCAAGCGCAGGGCTGGCGCAATCATGTGCGTCGCCAGTCAATACCGCGTCAACGGTGGCGCGCATCTGGTCGGTTGCGGGGGCCTTGGCCAGCGCCCGACGCAGCGCAGGGCGGCGCATCAGATTGGGTTTGTTGGCGCGGCTGTCCAGCAGGCGTGCGGCAAGGGTGGCCGCGCGGGACAAACCCGGACGCACGCCGAACGTGCGGATTGGCGCGGAAATATTATTGAACGCGGGCGACAACACTGCCCAGGAGGAAAACAACTTGTGACGAACAGTACTCACAATTTTCTCCATTTTCTTGAAAGTCTTGCACAAGGCTTTTCCCTGCGGGCGCGCTAAAATCAAGAGGAATTCCGCAAATACCGAGACTTGCACTCCCCAAGGGATGCCGTCAGGTCACGTTGCCTTGTTTCTGCGCAAGCCTGCGCATGGTCTTTTTGGCTTCCGAAAGCGCCTCGTCCTCCAGGCCGCTGCGATTCAGCGCCAGAAGCACCTCGGCAATTCCCAGATCCGGCTGCTGGTTCATCGGCGGCGGACTCACCAGAAGGTTGCGAATTTGATCCGGCAGGCTCAGCAGATCGAGCATGGGGCTCAGCGGGCCTTCGGGCCGCAGGGTGCTGTCTTCGAGCGGGCAGGACGCGGTGCGGGCCGCAACGGCGCCGACGATGGCAGGCAGGTCCGCGGCGTCGGGAAGCCCCTGCGAGAACTGGTCGAGATCCTGCGTCAGCCGGGTCGAGCGCAGGTTCTGCCACCAGCAAGAGCGCAGCCACGGGTCAGGCGCACGGGTGCTGAAATAGAATGTCAGATCCAGCGAGGGGCCGAACCAATGCGCGGCGTTCTCTGCGATCAGCGCCAGAATGGTTGGGGCGGCGTCGTAGCGGGTGATGCCGTTGCGACCGGGCATGTGCCCGCTCAGATCCTCGGAAGAGATCAGCACCGGGCGCGGATCGTCGCGCCCGATGCCACGAAAGAAGCGCAGCGCGTTGCGGCCGATGGCGTCGCGATGCTTGTCGCTGCGGCTCACCGAATAGCTGCGTGCGGAATGGGCCAGCGGCTCGAAATCCTCGCGCAGGTACAGCCGCAGATGCGGTTCCAGCAGCGCCCGGTTTCGGGACAATGCGATCTGGACAGTGCTGGTACCGGTCTTGTGAAATCCTGGGTGAATGACGACAAGCGTCATTCCAGCAGGCCCTCGGGCGGGTCGGCCACGATGCGCCCCGCCGCAAGGTCGATCGTCGGCACCGCTGCGAGGGTAAAGGGCAGCAGCACGGTTCTGGAGGAGCCGGGCACGATCAGTTCAAGAAGATCCGCCGCGCCGTGGTTGAGCACTGCCTTGACTGTGCCGATCTCGACCCCGCCGGGATCGACCACCGTCAGGCCGATCAGGTCGGCATGGTAATATTCGTCATCGGGCAGCGAGGGCAGCCGGTCGCGCGGCGCAAACAGTTGCGTGCCGTTCAGGGCGTCGGCGTCTTCCTTGCTGCGCACGCCGGACAGGCGCGCCGCAAAGCCGCCCTTGAGTGGGCGGGTGATCTGCACATCAAAGCTGCGGCTGCCGTCTTCGGTGGTCAGCGGCGCGTAATCCGCAATGGCTTCGGGATCGGCGGTAAAGCTCTTGAGGCGGACTTCGCCATGCACCCCGAAGGCGCCTGAAATCGTGCCGACGCAGATCGTATCGCTCAAGTTGCGTTCCTCTGAACATGAAAACTCCGGGTCACTGGATAGACCAGCGCCCGGAGCCTTTGCAATCATTCCCGCAGGATCAGAACCGAAGCCGCATCACGCGGGTCACACCCAGCCGCACGGTCCACTGGTCGGTGTCGTCGACGATCGGGCTGTCGGCGGCATCGTTGCGGTAGTTTTCCCACGTCACCGCGCCTTCGATGCCCCAGTCGTCGTTCAACTGGTAGCTGGCGCCCATCTCGACGCCGGCGGACAGCAGCCCGCCATCGGCGTCGAAGGCACTGCGCGAGGCGGTGGCCTCGTCGCTGTCGACGCCGAAATAGGTGTTGGCGTAGCTGTCGTTGCCCCAGAACAGGCGCGGGCCCATGGTCAGCTTCCAGCGCTCGTCAGGGCGGGCGATGATGTCCATCCCGGCTTCGCCGACCCATGCCTCGCTGCCGCCAAAGCCGCGGCGCACATTGCCGAAGACCTCGTAGGCGTTGCCGGTGTAGCTGACGCCAAAGCCAAGCTCGACGGTGGCGTCGATGTCATCCATGCCGCGCAGCGTGTCGTGGTCCGACGAATCGCGCTCGGGGATAAAGCGGAACGAGCCGCCGAACCCGAGGCCCATCGCATCGTTCCACGGATCGCTGTCGCCAAGACTGAAGCCATTGTTCAGCGTCAGCCCGTGGAAGCTGAAGCCAAGGTCTGGGCCTGCGGTGTAATCGTCGGAGCCGAAGAAATCGGGGGCGCTGGCAACGCCGCCCCGCAGCGAGAACACCACGCCGGGCGACGTTCCCTGCGTCGACACGGCTTCCTGCGCCGAAGCGGTGCCGGCGATCAGCGCGGCGGCAAGCGGCAGGCAATAGGCAAGGCGAGCGATGAACATTTGGCAGGACCCCGGGCAAAGCGGTACGAGAGAAGACTAGCGTGATTGCCACGAAATAACAGCACCAATCAAACGACAAAGGCGCGCGGGATGATTTCCCACGCGCCCCATGCAACCTTGCAACAGTGGATTACTCTGCTGCGGTCTCTTCGCTTGCTGCGGCAACCTTGGCGGCCTTGGCTTCGGCGCGCTCGGTGGCGGCTTTGCCCGGCTTGGCCTTGTCGGGGTTGTTGCGCAGTTTCTTTTCAATGACGCCAGCGGCTTCGAGGAAGCGCGACACGCGGTCAGTGGTCTGGCCGCCCTGGCTGATCCAGTACTGAACGCGCTCGACGTCCAGCTTTACGCGGTTTTCGTCATCCTTGGCGAGCAGCGGGTTATACGTGCCGACCTTTTCGATGAAACGACCGTCGCGCGGCATGCGCGAATCGGCGACGACGATGGCGTAGTGGGGGCGCTTCTTGGAACCGCCGCGGGCGAGCCGGATTTTAAGAGCCATTGGGTTTTCTCCTTTGAATGGCGTTGCTGACGGGGGCCGTCAGGATTGGTGATGTTCGTGGTGCTTGATGACTTCCTGAATGATGAAATTCAGGAACTTCTCGGCGAATTCCGGATCGAGATCCGCCTGACTCGCCAATTCCCTCAACCGCGCGATCTGCTGTTCTTCCCGCGCGGGATCGGATGGGGGCAGCTCGTGGGTGGCCTTGAGCACCCCCACGGCCTGCGTGTGCTTAAACCGTTCGGCCAGCGTGAAGACAAGGATCGCATCGAGCCTGTCGATGCTTTCACGGTGCCCTTTCAGAAGGGATGCGGCGCGCGCAACCGGGTCGATGGTTTCAGTCAATGGCCCAGCCTTTCGGTTTGAAGAGGGAAACGGCGAAAATCGCCATCGCGATGCCATGCGCTGTCGCCCGAAGGGCGGCGGTCGCGGGGTGGAGCTGTTCGCAGGCGGCGCTCATCCCAGCACCTCGTCCGGGCCGGGGTGGCGGAACAGGTCGTCTTCGCCCATCGCCACGTTGGTGTAGGTCCGCTCATAGCGGGCCCCAAGCCGTTCGGCGAGCTTTGCCGAGCGGGTATTGCCGGGCACGATGTTCGAGGTCAGCGTGGTCAGGCCGAGGTCGTCGTAGGCGTAGCGGCGCACCCGCAGCGCGGCCTCGTAGGCGATCGAGCGCCCCTCGAAACCGGCAAAGGTCACCCAGCCGATTTCCGGTTCGGGCCAGCCCTCGGGGTTCCAGATGCCGCACAGACCGGCGGGCAAACCGCTGTCTTTCAGCTCGATGGTGAAATAGCCGTAGCCGCGCAGCAGCCAGTGCCCGAGATTGACCGTGAACCAGCGCCACGCGTCGGAGCGGGTATCGCTGCCGCCAAACCCGTCTGAACGGGGACGGTCCATCAGGAAGGCAATCACGGGCTCTGCGTCCGACGCAATGGGGCCGCGCAGGATCAGGTTTTCGCTCTCAAGGACAGGGGCGGCGACAAGGCTCATGCGTAGGCCTCCGGGTTGCCGTCGGAATCGGGGCTGTGGCGGAAGACAAGGCAATCATCCGGCGTGTCGCCATCGGGCAGGCGCGCGGCGGGGTCGTGGATCGCGCCCAGCCGTTCGGCCAAGGCGCGTGACCGGGCGTTGGCCGGGTCGACATAGGATACCAGCGTGCCGAACCCCTGCGACCAGGCCCAATGCAGCGCGGCGGTTGCGGCTTCGAACGCATAGCCCTTGCCCTCGGCCGTTTCCAGCAGCGTCCAGCCGATTTCGCATTCGGGGAAATGCGGCGGCTGGCAGATGCCGACCTGGCCCAGAAACACGCCATCGCGGGTTTCGATGCCCCAAGCGCCGTGGCCCATCAGGTCCCACATGGCCACCTCGGAGGCCATCCAGCGCCACGCGTCCAGATGCGATACCGCCCCGCCCATATAGCACGCACGATCCGTTCCGAGCAGCGCGCAAAGCGCCGTCAGGTCGGCCATCGTGTGGCCCCTCAGCGTGAGCCGAGGCGTATGCAGGACAGGGGCTGGCATTTACTTCTTCTTGCCGAATCCGCCAAGGCCGGGGGGCAGGCCACCGCCGCCGCCCAGACCGGGAAAGCCGCCCAAGCCGCCGGGCATCTTGCCGCCCATCGCCTTGGCCGCGGCTTCGATCTGCTTGGGGTCCATTTGCGACGGGTCCATGCCTTCGGGCATGCCGCCCTTGCCGAACATGCCCTTCATGGCCTGTTTCAGCATGCCGCCTTTGCCCATCTTGCCCATCTTCTTCATCATGTCGGACATCTGCCGCTGCATCTTCAGCAGCTTGTTGAGATCGGCCACATCCATGCCCGACCCTTTGGCGATGCGCTTCTTGCGCGAGGCCTGAAGCAGCGCGGGGTTGGCGCGTTCCTTCTTGGTCATGGAATTGATCAGGGCGATCTGCTGGCGCAGGACCTTGTCGTCCATGCCGGCATCGTCCATCTGCTTGGCCATCTTGGCCGCGCCCGGCATCATCTGAAGCATCGCGCCCATGCCGCCCATCTTGATCATCTGATCGAGCTGCATCTTGAGGTCGTTCATGTTGAACTGACCCTTGGAAAAGCGCTTCATCATGCGCTCGGCCTGTTCGGCCTCGAGCGTCTGCTGCGCTTTCTCGACCAGCGCGACGATGTCGCCCATGCCAAGGATGCGGCCCGCGACCCGGTCGGGTTCGAAGGTTTCCAGCGCGTCCATCTTTTCGCCAAGGCCGACGAACTTGATCGGCTTGCCGGTGATCGCGCGCATCGACAGGGCGGCGCCGCCGCGCCCGTCGCCATCCATCCGGGTCAGCACCACGCCGGTGATGCCGATGCGGCTGTCGAAGTTTTCCGCCGTGTGCACGGCGTCCTGACCGGTCAGGCCGTCGACCACCAGCAGCGTCTCGCGCGGGTTGGCGACGTCGCGCACCGCTTCGACTTGTGCCATCAGCTCGTCGTCGATCGACAGGCGACCGGCGGTGTCGAGCATGTAGACATCATAGCCGCCAAGGCTGGCCTGAGTCTTGGCGCGCTTGGCGATGGCCACCGGGTCTTCGCCCTTGACGATGGGCAGGGTGTCGACGCCGATCTGCTTGCCGAGGATTTCCAGCTGTTCCATCGCCGCCGGGCGGTTGACGTCGAGCGAGGCCATCAGGACCTTTTTCTTGTCACGCTCCTTGAGCCGCTTGGCCAGTTTGGCGGTGGTGGTGGTCTTGCCGCCACCCTGCAGGCCGACCATCAGGATCGGCGAGGGCGGTGTGTCGATGCGCAAGCTGCCGGGCTCGCCTTCGCCGGCAAGCGTGGCGATCAGCTCGTCATGGACGATCTTCACGACCTGCTGGCCGGGGGTGATGGATTTGGTGACCGCCGCGCCGGTGGCCTTTTTCTCGACCGCCTTGATAAACTGGCGCGCCACTGGCAGCGACACATCCGCCTCTAGCAGCGCAACGCGCACCTCGCGCAGGGCCGTGCGAACGTCATCCTCCGACAGGGCGCCCTGCTTGGTGAGCCGGTCGAAGACGCCGCCAAGGCGATCAGAGAGAGTCTCGAACATGGGGCCACTGGCCTTTCGTCTGTTGATCCATCGTGCCCCAAAGATGGGGGCGGCGCCGTTAATTCCAATGCGCCAAAGCGGAATGGCCTCCGTGGGCGCAACGCGCTGACGGAGGGCGATCCCGGGCCTGGCCCAAGGGACCGGAGGCACAATACGGCATCCGGAGTTGCGCGGGAGGTACCCTCTTGGCGCCGCCGAGTCAAGGATTGCAGGGCTGAGGCCCGGCGGCGGTTGATTTGCGCGCCCGGACAGGATAGCCACTCGCACGTTCCGGCGACTGGTCGGGGCCGGGTTTCGCATTAACTGACGATCGGGTGCTGCTTGACCGGATTCAATGTGACGCCGAATTACGCAAACGGGCCACACTCGCCCGGTTTTGTCGCGGATGTTCGCTGCTGCAGAAAATCAGGCTAGCCGATTCGCCCTGAACGCGCTAAGACCCAACCTAGAAACACGCATTTCAAAGGTGACTCACCATGAAAACTCTTATGACTTCGGCCGCTCTCTTTGCCGCTCTGTCGACCTCGGCCGCCTTCGCACAAGAGCCGGTTGCAGTCGTCACCGTCGATGACCCTTATGCCGTGACGTCGAGCGGCGTCGAGATCCCCAGCGATGCGCTGGCAGCAATGGGCGGCGCAGCCGTGATCATCGCGATCCTCGCGTCTTCGGACGGCGACAGCGACGGCTCCTCGTCGACCACGACCACCACGACCACCAACTAAGGTGATCGACCTGCGCGGCCCTGCACTGGGTGCGCAATTGCAGAATTTTCGAAACGCCCGGGGCCTCCCGGGCGTTTTTCTTTGTGCAGTATCCCGTCAGATGCGGCCGCGAGGGGCGGTTTTTATTGCAATTTCGAACAGGGCTGCGTCATATCGGCGGCGAAAGTGACCATACGCACAGGCCGATTGCATGATGACGAACTGGGACGAGATCCGCACCGCCTTTCAGGTGGCGCGGCTTGGCACCGTAAGTGGCGCCGCCGAGGTGCTCGGAGTGCACCACGCCACGGTGATCCGTCACATTGATGCGCTTGAACAGCGGATGGGCGTCAAGCTGTTCCAACGCCATGCGCGCGGTTACACCCCAACCGAGGCCGGGCGCGATCTGGCCCGCGTCGCCCAGACCACCGATGACCAGTTCCAGCAGCTTGCCGGGCGCATTCGCGGGCAGGGCGAGGGGGTGTCTGGCGAATTGCTGGTCACCTCGCTGATCAATTTCTACCCGCTGATGGTTGGCGCGCTGACCTCGTTCCGCGCCGCCTACCCCGAGATCGTGGTGCGCTACATGACCGGGGCCCGGCTGTTCCGCCTTGAATATGGCGAAGCGCATGTGGCACTGCGCGCCGGGGCTGTCCCGCAAGAGCCTGATAACGTGGTGCAAAGCTTTCCCCGGCAGGAGCTGGCGCTTTACGCCTCGCGCAGCTACATCGCGGCGCGCGGCATGCCCCAGGAAGGGCCGGATTTTGCTACGCATGATTTCATCGGCTTTGATGATCTCGAGATCCGCGCGCCCTTTGCCATCTGGATGCGTGCCAATGTGCCGCCTGAACGTGTGGTGTTTCGCGCCGAAGACGGGCGTGTGCAGCAGGCAGCGGTGAAAGCAGGCGCCGGGGTGGGCTTCATGTCTGTTCAGGAAGCCGCCGGGGATCCCGATCTGGTGCAAGTCCTGCCCCCGCGTGAGGAATGGTCGTCGGCGCTGTGGCTTGTCACCCATGTCGATTTGCACCGCACGCCGAAGGTGCAGGCCTTTCTCAAGCATCTCAAGGATTATGCGGCGGGCATGTCTGCCACATGAGCCCGCAGGCTCAGGGCCATCTTGCCATGCTAAGCTTTTCGGCGCTGGTGGCCGGAAGCTTCGCGCTAGGTTCGATGGCGGCGCCGCAGATTGCGCCGGTTGCGCTGAACGCGGTGCGCTTCGTGATCGCGGGGGCGCTGCTGGCGCTGATCGCCGGGATCAGCGGCAAGGTGACGCGCGAAAGCCTGCGCGCGCCGTGGCGCTATGGCGTGCTGGGCGGGCTGATGATCGCCTATTTCGTGCTGATGTTCGAAGGGCTGAAATTCGCGGCGCCGGTCAGCATGTCGGCGGTATTCACCCTGACGCCGTTGATGGCGGCGGGGTTTGGCTGGTTTCTGGTGCGCCAGCGCATGACCCGGCGCATGGTGCTGGCGCTTGGCGTCGGTGCGACCGGCGCGCTGTGGGTGATCTTTCGCGGTGACCTCGGCACCCTGTTCCGGCAGGGCATCGGGCGCGGCGAGGCGGTGTATTTCATCGGTTGCGCCGCCCATGCGTTCTATGCGCCGCTGGTGCGGCGGCTCAACCGGGGCGAGCCGGCGTTGGTCTTTACGCTCTGGACAAACCTTGCGGGCACCGCGCTGCTGCTGGTGATCGGTGCGCCCGAGATCCTCGCGACCGATTGGGCGGCGCTGCCGGGCATCGTCTGGCTGACCATCGTCTATACCGCTGTCGCGGCGACGGCGATCACCTTTGTCTTGCTGCAATACGCTGCGCTGCGCCTGCCCGCCGCCAAGGTGATGGCCTATACCTATCTGACGCCGTCCTGGGTGATCCTGTGGCAGATGGCGCTTGGCAAGGGGTTGCCGCCGGCGATGATCCTTGTCGGCGTGGCGATGACTTGCCTTGCTCTCGTGCTGCTTCTCAAGCAGGACTGACGCCGGGCAGGGGCGCCTTAGTCGTGGGTATTTCCGGCGCTGGCCTCGGCGTGATCGCTCAGTTCGGACGCAAGGAACCGCTCGAAGGCATCAAGGTTGACCGGCTCGACCAGCCCGAAACCGAACATCCAGACCGAGGCTTCGCGCAGCGCGTCCGGTTCGAGCTTGCACCATTTCACTCGGCCCAGCTTGTCCTGACTGATCAGCCCCGCCGAGGCGAGGATGGCAAGGTGTTTCGAGATCGCAGCAAGCGACATGTCGAAGGGCTCGGCCACGTCGGTCACCGCCATGTCATCCTCGAGCAGCATCGCAAGGATGCGGCGGCGGGTCGGATCGGCGAGTGCGGCAAAGACGGCGGAAAGCGTGTCGGTCATGACCGCCATAAGCGGCGCGGCGGTGCCCGGCGTCAAGCCGCCGGAGCACAGTCAACCGCGGGGTTGAATATACCTGCGCTTGCCCGATGGCGCTAACTGCGGGTGATTTCGGTACGGGTGGATCTGCGATCATGTAAATAATACAGTTAAATCAATATATTGGTGTGCGAGCAAGAAAGAGTTACCGCTTCTTGACTCAGGCCCCCTCAGCCCTTAGCACCCTTCTGGAACCTCGAAGGGGCAAGACAGGGTGAACGATCCCGATCCAAAGCGGCAACTCGACGCGCTGGAGGCGAAGATCGCGGCGGCGAAAGCTGCCCGGGGCGACACCCGCAAGCACCAGGAGGAGCATTATTCGCAGGCGCAACACGCCTGGCGGATGGTGACAGAGATGGTGGCCGGTCTGGGGATCGGCTTTGGCATCGGCTACGGGCTTGACGCGGTCTTCGGAACGCAGCCCTGGCTCATGGTGCTGTTCACATTGCTGGGCTTCGCGGCGGGGGTCAACGTGATGATCCGCACGGCGCGCGAGCTGCAAAACAAACAGGTGGCCGAACTGGCCAGGGACAACCCGGCCGAAATGGCCGACGAGACCGAAAAGAGGGACCGAGATGGCGACTGAAGCAGCGCACGGTGCAGAGATGGCGGAACATGGCGCAGGCCATGCCGAAGAGGCCACCGGACTCGTCTTCCACCCGATGGACCAGTTCATCGTCAAGCCGCTGTTCGGCCATGGCGATGTCGGCATGTTCACCATCACCAACGTGACGCTGTGGCTTGGCATCGCCATCCTTGCGATCTTTGCGCTGATGGTGCTGGGCACCTCGCGCCGCGCCATCGTTCCCTCGCGCACCCAGTCGATCGCCGAACTGGCCTACGGCTTCATCTACAAGATGATTGAAGACGTGACCGGCAAGGACGGCCTGCGGTACTTCCCCTATATCATGACGCTGTTCATGTTCATCGTGACCGCCAACTTCCTTGGCCTGATCCCGATGAGCTTTACCACGACGTCGCATTTCGCCGTGACCATCGTGCTGGCGCTGGCGGTGTTCCTGACCGTGACCATCCTTGGTTTCGTCAAGAACGGCCCGTCCTTCCTTGCGATGTTCTGGGTCAGCTCGGCGCCGCTGGTGCTGCGTCCGGTGCTCGCGGTGATCGAGATCATCTCGTATTTCGTCCGCCCGGTCAGCCACTCCATTCGTCTTGCCGGCAATGTCATGGCAGGCCACGCGGTTCTCAAGGTCTTTGCGGGCTTTGCCGCTGTCGCCGCCGTCTCGCCGCTGACGGTTGTCGCGATCACTGCCATTTACGGGCTCGAAGTGCTCGTGGCCTTCATTCAGGCCTACGTGTTCACGATCCTGACCTGCGTCTATCTCAAGGACGCGCTGCACCCGCATCACTGACGACGGCCGGGCCATCTGGCCCGCGCCCCCCGCACACCCCTCTTCAAGATCACTTCCAGACGTAAGGAGATACCCCCATGGAAGGTCAACTCGCACACATCGGCGCAGGTCTCGCAGGTCTCGGCACCGGTCTCGCCGCTCTCGGCGTCGGCAACGTTGCTGCAAACTTCCTGTCGGGCGCGCTTCGCAACCCGTCGGCAGCTGCTTCGCAGACCGCCACCCTGTTCATCGGCATCGCCTTCGCCGAAGCACTCGGCATCTTCTCGTTCCTCGTTGCCCTGCTGCTGATGTTCGCCGTCTAAGACGGTACCAAAGCATCCTTACGCGCGGGCGGCCCTCTTGCTGAGCGGCCGCCCGAAGTAAAGACAACGTTCCGACGGAGGACAACATGGCGACCACACAACTCGCCGAAGATCTTGCGGGCTTTTGCGTCGACCAGCACGGCTCCGCCATCGGGATGCCCCAGCTTTGCGCCGACTGGATTCCCAACCAGATCTTCTGGCTGCTGATCGCCCTTGTGGTGATCTTTTTCATCCTGTCGCGCGTCGCTCTGCCGCGCATCGCGTCGGTTCTTGCCGAGCGGACCGGCACGATCACCAATGACATCGCGGCTGCCGAAGAGCTGAAGCGTCAGGCGTCCGAGGCCGAAAAGGCCTATGACAAGGCGCTTGCCGACGCCCGCACCGAAGCTCAGGCCATCGGCCAGCGCACCCGCGACGACATCAAGGCGCAGCTCGACATCGCCGTGGCCAAGGCCGACGAGCAGATCGCCGCCAAGACTGCCGAATCCGAAGCTGCCATCGCTGAAATCCGCGCCTCTGCCGTGCAGAACGTCGAGATCGTGGCGAAGGATACCGCCCTTGCCATCGTTGCGGCACTTGGCGGCAAGGCCGACGCCCAGACGGTTTCCGCCGCGGTCGACAGCCGTCTGAAAGGATGAGAGACATGCGCAAGCTGACCCTGACCACCGCTTTTGGCATGTTTGCAGCCAGCCCCGCGCTGGCCGCATCCGGCCCGTTCTTCTCGCTGCGCAACACCGATTTCGTGGTGCTGATCGGTTTCCTGCTGTTCCTTGGGGTGCTTGTGTATTTCAAGGTGCCGTCGCTGCTGGGCAACCTGCTCGACAAGCGTTCGACCGGCATCCGCAACGAGCTCGACGAAGCCCGCGCCCTGCGCGAAGAAGCGCAGACGCTGCTGGCCTCTTACGAGCGCAAGCAGGGTGAGGTTGCGGCGCAGGCCGACAGCATCGTGAAAAACGCCCGGGTCGAGGCAGAAGCGGCTGCGGCGCAGGCGCACAAGGATCTTGAAGCGACCATCGCGCGCCGTTTGCAGGCCGCCGAAGAGCAGATCGCCTCGGCGCAGTCCGCAGCGGTGAAAGACGTGCGCGATCGCGCTGCGATGGTGGCGGTTGCCGCTGCGCGGGACGTGATTGCCCAGCAGACCTCGGCTGCCGACAAGGACCGCATGATCGACGATTCCATCTTGGAAGTCGGTGCCAAGCTGCACTGATCCCGCGGTTTCAGCAATCTGTCAAAGCCCGGCCTTGCGGTCGGGCTTTTGTCGTTTCCGAGGGGCGGAAATCTGGGCAAGATCTTGCCGATCACGTCTTGATGAGGTAGCGCGATTGGGCCGGGCGGCAGATCCGGACCCCAACAGATGAGGCAGACGTGGCGCATATCATTGTTGTCGGAAACGAGAAGGGCGGGGCGGGGAAATCCACCGTCTCGATGCATGTGGCGACCGCGCTGGTGCGCATGGGTCACCGGGTGGGAACGCTTGATCTCGACATGCGGCAAAAGACCATGGGGCGCTATTGTCAGAACCGGGCGGCGTTTCTTGATTCCAAGGGGATCGACTTGCCGACCCCCCGGTACATCGAACTGCCCGAGGTTGCGCCCGAACAGCTCGCCCCCGCCGAAAACGTCAACGACCGTCGCCTGACCGAGGCGCTGGCGATCCTCGAGCCGCAGTCGGATTTCATCCTGATCGACTGCCCCGGTTCGCACACACGGCTGAGCCAGGTCGCGCATTCGATGGCTGACACGCTGATCACGCCGCTCAATGACAGTTTCATCGATTTCGACCTGCTGGCGCGGATCGACGGCGCGACGGATCGCATTCTTGGCCCGTCGGTCTATTCCGAAATGGTCTGGGGGGCGCGCCAGTTGCGGGCGCAAACCGGGCGCCCGCCGATCGACTGGATCGTGCTGCGCAACCGGCTTGGCGTGCAGCAGATGATCAACAAGCAGAAGATGGAGAGCGCGCTTGATCGGCTCTCCAAGCGGATCGGCTTCCGCATCGCGCCGGGCTTTTCCGAGCGGGTGATCTTTCGCGAACTGTTCCCGCGCGGGCTGACGCTGCTCGATCTGCGCGATATCGGGGTGCGGGCGCTGAATATCTCGAACGTTGCCGCGCGGCAGGAGTTGCGCGACCTGCTGGTCACCATCAACCTGCCGGGCGTCACCGTCAAATTCTAGCGCCGGGCGCGGATCTTCAGCGACAGCGCGGTCAGTCCGACACCAGTGCTTAGCAGGTCAACGCCAAGGAACAGGCCCAGCAAGCTGCCGGGGTCACTGGGAAGTGCGACGATGACCAGCACGCCAAGGATCACCGAGACGGCCCCCGATGCGACCAGCCAGCCCCAGCCGGGCAGATGGCGCATCATCAGCCCCAGCCAGATCCGCAGCACGCCTGAGGCGATAAAGAAGCCGGCGATGAGCAGCGTCAGCGACACGATGCCCATCAGCGGGTTGGCAATCAGCGACACGCCGAAGGCAAGGATCAGCAGGCCCAGAAGGCCCGAGAGCCCGCGCCCGACGCCGCCGCCCTCGTCCTGAAATGCGATCCACATCTGAATGGCCCCCCCGAGGGTGAAAATGCCCCCGGCAATGGCCACGGCCGTCAGCGATGCAGCGAACGGGTTGAGAAACGCCATCAGCCCGCCGACGATCAGCAGGGCGCCAAGAATGAGCATCCAGCGCCAGTCGGGGCGCAGGGGCCGTGGCGTGCGGCGGTGGGTGCTGTCGGCATGATCGGTCATGATCGCTCTCCATCTTTCTATAAACCGAACGAGCCCGCGCAGAGCCGGTTCCATGCCAAGATGTCGCAGCGGCCATGTCGTAAGCGAAGGGTGCGTGGGCTGGAACGCCCGGAGGCAACGTGCCATGACAGCAACGTTCATCAACTGTTAACCAATTCTGTCGTCTAGTGACGGGATGAAACACATCAGCCTCAGCTTCGTCGCCTTGTTGGCCGCCTGCAACATGGGGGGGCCGGGGTTCTACGGCGTAACGCCGGTCACGCGCAAGGTCGAGGGGTCGACTTTCGTGATGCGGTTCAGGGATGACATGGCCGAAGTGATCCGCACCAATCCCGAATTCCCGGCCCGCTACGGCCCGATTTCCGAGCGGGCGCAAAAAGCGGTCTTTCTTGAAACCGGCTGCAAGCCGGCATGGGTGACGGGCGATCCGGCGGTGATGGTGATGGGGCTTAGCTGCCATGGCCGCCCGGCCCCCAAGGAGCCGCGCAATCGCATCATCTCCTGCGACATCATGGGAAGCTACATCAACGATCGTCTGGGCGGCGAGGCTACGCTGGAATGCACCAAGCGCTGATCAAGATGGCGCGCTGACCGCCTTTTCGTAAAACAGGCTGGACCCGTTGGTCTGATAACCGCCGAATGGCTCACGCCTTTTGTAACCGTAGCGCTCGTAGAGCGACACCGCAGCCGCCAACTTGTCGCCTGTCTCCAAGCGTAGAAGATGCAGCCCCTCGCGCTCGGCGGCGGCTTCGAGATGTTCGAGCAGCCGTCGCGCCACGCCGATGCCGCGCGCCACCGGGGCCACGAACATCGACTTCACCTCGCCATAGCCATCCTTGCGTGCCAGCGCGGCGCAGCCCAGCAATTCGCCACCCTCCACAGCGCCGTAAAACGTGACCGACGGATCGCACAGCGCCTCGATATCCAGATATGCGTTGGCTTCGGGTGGAAACAGTGAATCCATCAGCGCATGGCTTTCGGCAAGCAGGGCGGCAGCGCGCGGATCGCGGGGCGAAACCAGTGTTATGGCAAGAGGCATTGGCAGCTCCGTTTCAGTCCGGCGATGAAACGCACTAACATTCCGCAGGTCAATCCCTTAGATGGTCGTGGTTCACGCAATATCTTGTGGATAACCCGTGATCATCCGCGATATGCAGGCCAAATGGTTTGACAGTACCGGCCTGCAACGGCGAAACTGTCCGGCGCAACGGAATCAGGGCAGTATCAGGTGCAGTTCTCACGTCTTCGGCTATCAGGCTTCAAGAGCTTCGTCGATCCCACGGAACTTGTCATTGCCGACGGGCTGACCGGCGTGGTCGGGCCCAATGGCTGCGGCAAGTCCAACCTGCTCGAGGCGCTGCGCTGGGTGATGGGGGAAACCCGCGCCAAGGCGATGCGCGGATCGGGCATGGAAGACGTGATCTTCGCGGGTGCCTCGACCCGCCCGGCGCGCAATTTCGCCGAGGTCTGCCTGACCATCGACAATTCCGACCGGCTCGCCCCGGCCGGGTTCAACGACACCGACCAGCTCGACATCGTGCGCCGGATCACCCGCGACGTCGGCTCTGCCTACAAGGCCAATGGCAAGGAAACCCGCGCCCGTGACGTGCAGATGCTGTTCGCCGACGCTTCGACCGGCTCGACCTCTCCGGCGCTGGTGCGGCAGGGACAGATCGCCGAGCTGATCAACGCCAAGCCGCGCAACCGGCGGCGCATTCTCGAAGAAGCCGCGGGCATTTCCGGCCTGTACCAGCGTCGCCACGAGGCGGAGCTGAAGCTGTCGAGCGCCGAGGCCAACCTGCTGCGCGTCGATGACGTGGTCGAACAGCTGGCCGGACAGCTCGGGCAACTGGCCCGGCAAGCCCGGCAGGCGGCACGCTACCGCGCCATCGGCGAAGAGCTGCGCCGCGCCGAAGGGCTGTTGCTGTTCCGTCGCTGGAAGGAAGCCGACGACGCCCGTCTGGCCGCCGAGACCGAATATCGCAGCCACGTCACCGGCGCGGCGCAGGCCGAGGGCGCCGCCCGCGCGGCGGCAAAGCTGCGCGCCGAGCGCGAGGAAAAGCTGCCATCGCTGCGCGAGGAAGAGGCGATCGCGGCGGCGATCCTTCAGCGCCTGACGGTGCAGCGTGACACGCTGTCCGATCAGGAAAGGCGCGCCGCTGAAACCATTGCCGCGCTGACCCGCCGCATCGCCCAGATGGCCAAGGACATGGAGCGCGAAGGCGGGCTGAACCGTGACGCCGGCGAAACCATTGCCCAGCTCGAGGCCGAAGCGCAGGCCTTGGCCGATGCCGCCGAGGGCCATGAGGAACGCCTTGAAGAAGCCTCCGAGGCCGCGTCCGAAGCCGCCGCTACCTTGCACGAGCGCGAGGCCGACCTTGCGCAGCGCACCGAGGATGTGGCGCGGCTTGCCGCCCGCCACCAGTCGGCGCACCGCTTCCTTGCGGATTCCAAACGGCTGGTCGAGCGCTATGATGGCGAGGCCGCCCGTGCCCGCGCCGCCGTGGCGCAGGCCGGCGATGTGGCCGCCGAGGCCGCTCAGCTGATGGACGACGCCCGCGACGCCGCCGAAGCCGCGCAGGAGGCTGCCGAAGCCGCCGAAGAGCATCTCGCCGACGCCGACGCCGCGCGCTCCGAAACCGCCAGTCTCGAGGCCGAGGCCCGCGCCGAACGTTCCAGCGCCGAGGGCGAGTTCAACGCCTTGCGCGCCGAGGTCACCGCCTTGGCCCGGCTTCTCGATCGCGACACCGCTGAGGGCGGTCAGATCCTCGACCGGCTTCAGGTGCAGAAAGGCTATGAAAAGGCGCTTGGCGCAGCGCTTGCCGACGATCTGCGCGCCCCCGAAGTCGATGCCGACGGCCCCACCGGTTGGGCGGCGCTGCCCCCCTATGACGACAGCCAGCCGCTCCCCGCCGGGGTGACGACGCTGTCGCAACATGTCTCGGCGCCCGAAGTGCTGGGCCGGCGGATGTCGCAGATCGGGCTTGCCTCTGCCGTTGATGGCGCCCGCCTGCAACCGTTGCTGCGCCCCGGCCAGCGGCTGGTGAGCCTCGAGGGCGATCTGTGGCGCTGGGATGGCTACCGCGCATGGGCCGAAGATGCGCCCTCTGCCGCCGCGCTGCGACTGGAACAGCGCAACAAGCTTGAAACGCTCAGGCAGGAGATGGCCGAGGCGACCGCCCGCGTCGATGAAATGCGCGCCGCGCATGAGACTCTGGTGGCGACACTGGCGCAACAGACCCAAGCCGACAAAAACGCCCGCGAGGCCCGCCGTCAGGCCGACCAGCACCTGAACGACATGGTCCGCGCCGCCAACCGCGCCGAGGCCGACCGCAACATGGCGACGGGCAAGCTGGAAAGCCTTGCGATGGCGGTCACCCGCCACGAAGACGACGCGACAACGGCGCGCAAGCAGCTGCTCGAAGCCGAGCGCGCCGTCACCGATCTGGGCGATCTGGAAACCGCCCGCGCCGAGGTCGAAGACATCAAGGTCACGGTCGAAGCCGCCCGCATGACCATGATGACCCGCCGCTCCGCCCATGATGAGCTGCGTCGCGAAGGTGAGGCCCGCAAAAGCCGGGCGCAACAGGTCGCGAGGGATCTGTCGGGCTGGCGCAACCGTCTGGACACGGCGGAAAAGCGCAGTGCCGAACTGGCCGAGCGCAAGGCCGCCGCCGAGGATGAACTGGAAGAAGCCGTCGCGCTGCCCGCCGAACTGGCGGAAAAACGCGACGAGCTGAACGAGGCCATCTCCCGTGACGAGGCCCGCCGCGCCGCCGCCGCCGAGGCGTTGGTGCAAGCCGAAACCGCCCTGCGCGAAGCCATCGCTCATGAGCGCGACGCCGAACGTCTCGCTTCCGAAGCACGCGAAGCGCGGGCGCGCTCCGAGGCCCGCGTCGAGGCCGCGCGCGAAACGGTCGATTCCGCCGCCGCCCGCATTCTCGAAGATCAGGAAACCACGCCGCAAAACCTGCTGGACCGGCTTGAAACCGCACCCGAAGACATGCCCCCGTCAGATCGCATCGAAGCCGATGTGAACCGGCTGAAACGCCAACGCGACGCGCTTGGCGCGGTCAATCTGCGCGCCGAGGAAGACGCCCGAGAGATCCAGACCGAACACGACACGCTCGCCAGCGAAAAGACCGACCTCGAAGAGGCGATCAAGACCCTGCGCTCCGGCATTGCCTCTCTGAACCGCGAAGGGCGCGAACGGCTGCTCACCGCGTTCGAGCAGGTGAACAGCAACTTCCGGCTGCTGTTCACGCATCTGTTCAACGGTGGCGAAGCCAATCTCGTGATGGTCGAATCCGACGACCCGCTCGAGGCCGGGCTGGAAATCATGTGCCAGCCGCCGGGCAAGAAGCTTTCGACTCTGTCGCTGCTGTCGGGCGGCGAACAGACCCTGACAGCGATGGCGCTGATCTTTGCGGTGTTCATCGCCAACCCCGCGCCGATCTGCGTGCTTGACGAGGTCGACGCGCCGCTCGATGACGCCAACGTCACGCGCTTCTGCGACCTGCTGGACGAAATGTGCCGCCGCACCGACACTCGCTTCCTTATCATCACGCATCACGCTGTGACCATGTCGCGGATGGACCGTCTGTTCGGGGTCACGATGCAGGAACAGGGCGTCTCGCAACTGGTCTCGGTCGATCTCAAAAGGGCCGAAAAGCTCGTCGCCTGACCTCTTTTGCAAGTCGAAGGCGCCGCGCCCGCCTTTCTTCTGGCCGAAAATATCCCGGGGGTCCGGGGGCTGGCCCCCGGCTGTTGCTTGTTCGGGGCCAGCCCCCAGCTGTCGCTCATCCGAGTACTTGCCCTCGTCCGGGGGAGCGGCCTAGCCCTCCGCCAGCTTGTGGCGTCGCCGCACCGCGCCCGGCCGTCCCGGTAGATCCAGCCGCGCGTCGTTGCGCGCCTGACGTGACACCACCTTTCCCTTCGAAATCACGCACAGCCGGTCGGGCCGTAGCCGTAGCGCCTCGATCGCCGAGCCGGCATCCAGCACCACCAGCGACGCCGCCTTGCCAACCGCCAGCCCGTAGTCATCCAGATGCAGGATTTTGGCATTCTCCTCGGTCACCATGGTGAAACAGCGCTGCATCTCTTCCGGAGAGGTCATCTGCGCCACGTGCAGCCCCATGAATGCCACGTCCAGCATGTCTGCCGTGCCCAGCGAATACCAGGGATCCCGGACGCAATCCTGTCCCCAGCCGACACGGATGCCCTGCGCCTGCATCTCCTTGACCCGCGTCAGACCGCGCCGCTTGGGGAAGGTATCGTGCCGCCCCTGAAGTGTGATGTTGATCAGCGGGTTGGGGATCGCCGCGATCTGCGCTTCGGCCATCAGCGGCAAAAGCTTCGAAACATAGTAATTATCCATCGAATGCATCGAGGTCAGGTGCGAGCCCGCCACCCGCCCGTCCAGCCCCAGCCGCTGCGTTTCGTAGCACAGCGTCTCGATATGGCGCGACATCGGATCGTCGCTTTCATCGCAATGCAGATCGACAAGCAGGCCGCGATCCGCCGCGATCTCGCACAGCTCGCGCACGGATGCGGCGCCATCCGCCATGGTCCGTTCGAAATGCGGGATGCCGCCGACCACGTCGACGCCCATATCGAGCGCGCGCAAGGTATTCGCCCGTGCCGTCGGATCGCGGTAGAACCCATCCTGCGGAAAGGCGACCAGTTGCAGGTCGAGATAGGGTTTGACCGCCTCGCGCACCTGCAAAAGCGCCTCGACCCCTTTAAGCGTATCGTCGCAGGTGTCGACATGGCTGCGCACCGCCAGCAACCCCATGCTGACCGCCCAGTCGCAATAGGCCAGCGCGCGCTGCACCATCTCGTCGACGGTGGCGATCTGCTTCAGCTCACCCCACAGGGCGATGCCCTCCAGCAGCGTGCCGGAGGCGTTGATGCGCGGCGTGCCGTAGCTCAGCGTCGCGTCCATGTGGAAATGCGGATCAACAAAAGGCGGCGAGACAAGATCGCCAGCGGCGTCGATCACCTCGCCCGCGTCGCTGCCCGACAGATCGCCAATGGCATTGATGGTGCTGCCGGTGATGCCGATGTCCTTGACGGTGCCGTCGGGCAGGATGCCTCCGGTGACGAGAATGTCGAATGTGGCCATCAGCGGTCTCCGCGGTTGAAGGGGGTCATCAGTGCCGCGGGGACTTCGGCCCGGCGGGACATGGCAATCAGCGCAAGGATCGACAAAAGATAGGGGATCATCAGGAACACCTGATAGGGCACGATCTGCCCCAGCCCGGTCTGTTGCAAGCGGATCTGCAATGCGTCGAACCCGGCGAACAGCAGCGCGCCCAGCAGCGCCTTGCCCGGCTTCCATGCACCGAACACCACCAGCGCGATGCAGATCCAGCCGCGCCCGTTGACCATTTCGAAGAAGAAGCTGGAAAAGGCCGACATGGTCAGGAAGGCGCCGCCCACCGCCATCAGCCCTGATCCCACGATCACGGCGCCCATGCGCAGCGCGGTGACCGACAGGCCCTGCGCCTCGACCGCCTGCGGGTTTTCTCCGGCCGCACGCAAGGCAAGGCCCAGCGGCGTGCGATACAGGATCAGCGCGGTCAGCCCGGTCACGGCAAAGCCCGCCCATGTCAGCGCCGTTTGCGAGAACAGCGCCTGCCCGAACCAAGGGATATCGGACAGCACCGGGATGTGCAGCGGCTGAAACGGGGTGATGCGCGGCGGGTTGGTGACCTCGGGCAGGGCGAGGCGATAGGCGTAATAGGCCGCCGCCGTGGCCAGCATGGTGATGCCAAGGCCGACCACATGTTGCGACAGGCCAAAAGGGATGGTCAGCAACCCGTGCAGCGCGCCGAACAGCGCGCCCGCGCCAAAGGCGACGGCGACGCCGAGCCACAATGGCCCCCCGGCATAGACGGTGACCCAGCCTGCGAAGGCGCCAAACACCATGATGCCTTCGATCCCGAGGTTGAGCACCCCGGCGCGCTCGCAGATCAGCTCTCCCATGGTGGCGAAGATCAGCGGCGAGGCGATGCGCAGGATGGCGGCCCAGAAGCTGGCGCTGAGCAGGATGTCGATAAGCTCGGTCATCCGCGCACCACCCGGAACCGTGTCAGCAAGATCGCCAGCACCATGAACAGCAGCGCGCAGGCCAGCAGCAGATCGGCGATATAGGTGGGCACCTCGGCGGCGCGCGACATGCTGTCGGCCCCCACGAAGATGCCTGCGACGAACAGCGCCGAGATCACGACCCCGAGCGGATGCAGCAAGGCCAGCATTGCGACGACAATGCCGGTATAGCCGAAATTGGCCGACAGGTCGGTGGTCAGGTTGCCCTTGAGGCCCGCGACCTCGGAAAAACCGGCCAGCGCGGCCAGCCCGCCCGAGATCAGCGCGGTTTTCAGCAGCACACGCGTCACCGGGATACCGGCGAAGCGGGCGGCATCGGGGTTCAACCCGACGGCGCGGATTTCATAGCCCAGCGTGGTACGGGTTTGCATGACCCAGACGCTTGCGGCGCAGATCAGCGCCAGCGCAAAGCCCCAATGCAGGCGCAGCCCGTCGATGATGCGGGGCAGCCGCGTGTCCCGTGGCAGCGAGGGCGATTTTGGCCAGCCCATACCCATGGGATCCTTGAGCGGACCTTCGAGCAGGTAAGAGATCAACAGGGCCATGACGAAATTGAGCAGCAGGGTGGTGACGACCTCGTCAACGCCAAGCCGGGTTTTCAGGATGACCGGGCCGAGCAGCACCATCGCGCCCGCGAGGATAGCGCCAAGCGCCATGAGCGGCAGGGCGAGCGGGCCGGACAAGCCCTGAGTTCCGATCAGCACGGTCAGCAGCGCGCCGGCGTAAAGCTGCGCCTCGGCCCCGATGTTCCACAGCCGGGCGCGGAAGGCGACAGCGACGGCGAGGCCAGTGAAGATCAGCGGCGTGGCGCGGTTCAGCGTCTCCAGAGCGGCGAATTTCGACCCGGCAGCGCCCTTGAGGATCAACCCGAGGGTCTGAGCCGGGTTGGCCCCGGCCAGCGCCGCAAGGAGCGCCGCGACGGCGATGGTTGCCGCGATGGCGATGGCCGGTGGGGCGAAGGTGCGGGCGGGACTCGGGGCAGCGATGGGTTCGAGGCGCATCAGAATGGGATCCTTGCCGCAAGCGGTGCGTGGGGAAGGACGTGGTAGGCCGACCGCGCGCGCGGTGAGCAGTGGGGGCCAGCCCCCACACCCCCGGGATATTTTTCGCCAGAAGAAGGGAGGGGCGCCCTTGATGTGGATTGGGATTCAGGCGGCATGGTCGAAGCCTTGTCCGGCCATCCATTGGCCAAGTTCGGTCGGGGTTTTTGTGCCTCGGGGGAAGTCAGGGGAGAGGCGGCCTTGCGAGATGACGCGGATGCGGTCCGATAGGCTGAGGATTTCGTCGAGATCTTCGGAGATGAGCAGGATGGCCGCGCCTGCGTCGCGGGCGGCGATGAGCTGTTCCTGCACGTAGGTGACCGCGCCGATATCGAGGCCACGGACCGGCTGGTTGGCGAGGATGATGCGCGGGGCGGTTTCCAGCACGCGGCCAAGGATGAGCTTTTGCATGTTGCCGCCCGACAGCAGGCGGATACGGGTGTCCGGGCCGGGGCAGCGGATGTCGTATTTGTCGATGATTCCGGCAGTGGCGGCGCGGGCGGCGCGCCAGTTCATCCAGCCGCCGCCTGCGGCGTAGCTTTCCAGCACGGCGTTTTCGGTCAGGGTGAAATCGGCGATGGTGCCGGTCTTGTGCCGATCTTCGGGAATGCGCCCGATGCGGTGGTCCAGCGCGGCGCGGGGGGACCATGTCTGCGGGGTGGTTCCAGCGATGGTCAGGCTGCCTTCGGTGGGGCTGTCGAGGCCGCAGAGGAGATCGGCCAATGCGCCCTGACCATTGCCGGAAACACCGGCGAGGCCGAGGATCTGCCCCGCGCGCAGCTCCATGGTGATCTGCTCGAGGCCGGGCCGGTTGCCCTGCCTTGCGGTGCTGACCTTGTCGAGCTTCAACAGGGTCGCGCCGGGGCGGGCCTTGGCCGGGGCGGGGGCGGTGATTTCTGCGCCGACCATCAGTGTGGCGAGCTGGTGGCGATCGGTTTGCGCGGTGGCGGTTTCGCCCACCAGCTTGCCGTGGCGCAGCACCAGCACGCGCGAGGAAATTGCCATCACCTCGTGCAGCTTGTGGCTGATGAAGATCACCGACAGGCCCTGCTGCGTCATCCGGCGCAGCGTATCGAACAGCGCGTCGGCCTCTTGCGGGGTCAGCACCGCTGTGGGTTCATCAAGGATCAGGATGCGGGCGTCGCGATAGAGCGCCTTGAGGATCTCGACCCGCTGGCGTTCCCCCACCGACAGGGTTGCGACGCGGGCATCGGGGTTGACCGCAAGGCCGAAATCCTGCGCCAGCTGCGCCAGGCGTGCGCGCGCCGCGCTGCGCCCTGAGGACAGCGATAGCAGCGGCCGCGTGCCCAGCAGAACGTTGTCGAGCACCGTCAGGTTGTCCGCCAAGGTGAAATGCTGGTGCACCATGCCGACGCCTGCCTTGAGCGCCGCGCCGGGCTGGCCGGGGGGCAGGGTCTGGCCCATGACCTCGACCGTGCCGGCGTCGGCGGTGTAATGGCCGAACAGGATGTTCATCAGCGTGGTCTTGCCCGCGCCGTTTTCGCCCAGCAGTGCCACGACCTCGCCGCGCGCGAGGCTCAGGGAAATCCCGTCATTCGCAATCAGCCCGCCGAAGCGTTTGGTGATGCCGGAAAGGCGCAGGACCGGGCCCTGCGCCATGAGGTCGATGCGCATCAGGACGAGGCGGGCTCGCTGTCGTCGATGGTGACCTCGAAGCTGCCGTCCTTGATGGCGGCCTGCTTGGCGGCGACCAGATCCAGCGCGTCTTGCGGGATTTTGCCCTCGAAGGTGCCAAGCGGGGCGAGCGAGCAGCCGCCTTCCTTCATGAAGCTGTAAAGGCCGTAATTGTCGGCCTCGAAGCTGCCATCAGAGACCTTGGCGATGGCGGCGGCCAGCGTCGGGCCAAAATCCCACAGCGCCGAGGCGACCACGGTGTCGGGGTAATCGGCTTGCGTGTCGATGACGTTGCCGATGGCAAGGATGCCCTTTTCCTGCGCCGCATCCGACACGCCGAAGCGTTCAGCATAGAGCATGTCCACGCCGGACTCGATCATCGCAAAGGCGGTTTCCTTGGCCTTGGGCGGATCGAACCACGAGCCGATGAAGCTGACCTGAAACTCTGCCTCGGGCTTGACCTCCTGCACGCCGGCCATAAAGGCGTTCATAAGGCGGTTGACCTCGGGGATGGGGAAGCCGCCGACCATGCCGATCTTGCCGGACTCGCTCATCGCGCCGGCGATGATGCCCGACAGGTAGGACGCATCCTGAATGTAATTGTCGAATACCGCGAGGTTGGGGTAATCGGGGTCGGGCAGGAAGGACGAGCCCATCAGGAAGGCGGTGTCCGGGTAATCGAGCACCACCTCGCGGGCCTCCTGTTCGACGCCGAAGATCTCGCCGATGATCAGTTGCACGCCCTGTTCGGCGTATTCGCGCATGACGCGTGGATAGTCGGTGTTGGCGGTGTTTTCGCTGAAGGTATAGGTGATCAGCCCCTGCTCGGCGGCGGCCTCGGCGGCGACGTGGATGCGGCTGACCCATTGTTGTTCGACGGGCACGGTATAAATTCCGGCTACGGCAATCGGATCCTGCGCAAAGAGCTTTGCGGGCAGCATTCCGGCAGCGACGGCAAGGCCCGCAGAGCCCAGCAGCATCCGCCGCCGCGTCATTTCGGCAAGCATTTTCTTACGGTCGGTCATTGGACCCATTCCCCTGTTGATGATTAGTTTTTGACCAAACGGTAAGGGAATGGGCGGGCGGCTCACAAGACTCAATCGCGCCGCAGCGCAAATTCCCGCGCGGTGATGGCGCGGGCGGTGGTCGGCGCCTGTAAATCGGGCAGGGCGCGAGAGGCGCGTCTCAGGCCAGCGCGTGACGCCAGCTGGCGGAATAGGCGCCGGTCACGTGATGGTCGAGCTGGCGTTCGATGTCACCCAATAGCGAGGAGGCGCCAAAGCGGAACAGGTCGGGGCGCAACCAGCGATCACCCAGCTCGTCCTTGAGCAGCGACAGGTAGACCAGCGCGTCCTTCGCCTTGGAAATGCCGCCTGCGGGCTTGTAGCCGACCCGGTAGCCGGTGGCGTCGTGGTAGTCGCGGATCGCCCGCATCATCACAAGACTGACAGGCAGGGTCGCGTTGACGCTTTCCTTGCCGGTCGAGGTCTTGATGAAATCCGCCCCGGCCATCATGCAGACCATCGAGGCCTTGGCGACGTTCTGTAGCGTGCCAAGCTCGCCGGTGGCGAGGATCGCCTTGATATGGGCATCGCCGCAAGCTTCGCGAAAGGCGCGCATTTCGTCGTAGAGCCCATGCCAGTCGCCGGTCAGCACCTTGCGGCGCGAGATCACGATATCGATCTCGCGGGCGCCGGCCTTGACGCTTCCAGTGATCTCAGCGACGCGCAGGGGGAAGGGCGACAGCCCCGCCGGAAAGCCGGTGGAGACGGCGGCGATCGGGATGTTCGACCCGGCAAGCGCTGCCACCGCCGGGGCGATCATGTCGTGATAGACGCAGACCGCGCCGACGGTCAGGCCCGAAAGCCCCAGCGCCTCGAGCAAATCTGCGCGGACCGGCTGGCGTGCCTTGGCGCAAAGCCGGGCCACCCGGCCCGGCGTGTCGTCGCCCGCCAGCGTGGTGAGGTCGATGCAGGTGATCGCCCGCGCCAGCCATGCTGCCTGATGATCCTTTTTCAGAGACCTGCGCCCCGGCAGGGTCGCGGCGCGGCGTTCGATCGCCGAGCGGTTGGCCGTTGCCCGCATCACCTTGTCCATGTCGAGCGCCATGCCGGGATTGCGCGGGGCCATCGTCTGGGGAAGGTGGGTCAGGGCTATCTGGGTATCAATCATGGCTTGCTCCTCGGGGTCGGACGCTCGCACGGGGGCGCCTTGGGGCACAAGATAGCGCGCCACGTCAGCCTTAGCGAATCCGGTCGGACAGCCAGCGCAGCAGGGGGTTCTTTTGCGGGCGCAGCAGTTCGAGATGGAAAATCCGCGCCTTGGGGGCGTCGGACCAGATCAGCTCGGAGGCTTCGAACACCCGTTTGTTGTACTGCGGGGGAAGAACGTAGAAATCTACGTCGGAGTCCCAGAGCGCCTCGCGGAAGGCGGGTTGGTCGATCTTCATGCCCGAGGCAAGGTAGCGCCGCACCCAGTCGGCAAAGAACGCATCGGTGCGCGGGGATTTGCGATAGAGCAGCACGCCGCAGTTGATCTCGGGGAAGCTTTCGGGAAGGTCGAGGTCGATCTTCTTCAGGTGGCGCTTGCGGTGCCATAGGATCACCTGCGCGCCGCATAGTTCGTATTTGCGCAGCAGATCGAACATCGGGCTCAGATCGGCTCGGATGATGGTGTCGTTGTCGAGGTACAGCGTCTCGTCATAGGGGGATTGCGAGAGCAGTTCGATCTTGGGGCGCTTCATCCCGTCGGGGATGATGTAGCCTTTGTCGAAGCCCGAAATGTCGTCGCCCTGTTTGCACCAGATGGCGGTTTCGATGTCGGGGTTGGTGCGCTTCACGCTTGCCGCAGAGCGCCGCGCGACGTCGACGTGTTCGCGCCCCCAAGCTGTATAGATGACTCCGCGCCGTTTTGCCGTCATGCCGATGCCCTTTGGTTGTGTTACTCGATTACGCTTCGCGGGCGGATCATGCAATTCTTTGCCTGAGCTGTCCCGGATGGGAGCGTCGGGCAGATGGGGGGCCAGCCCCCAAACCCCCCGGGATATTTCCGGCCAGAAGAAGCGGGGAGCGTTGCACTGTCTGGCGGCGCTCTGAGCGCTTGAAAGACGGGCGGGGGTGGCGGCAAGGTGGGGCAAACGGAGGAGTGCTATGATCGCCATCATTTTCGAAGTCGTCCCGGCAGAGGGGCGGCGTACAGACTATCTGGATATCGCCGCGGCGATGCGCCCTATGGTCGAGGAGGTCGAGGGGTTCATCTCTGTCGAGCGGTTCGAAAGTCTGACGACGCCGGGCAAGCTGTTGTCGATCAGTTTCTTCGAAGACGAGGCGGCGGTGGCGCGATGGCGCCGGCTGGCGGCGCATCGCGGCGCGCAGAAGGCGGGACGGGACGGCATCTTTGCCGATTATCGTCTGCGGGTGTGTCATGTGCTGCGCGATTACGGCATGACCGAGCGGGATGAGGCGCCGCAGGACAGTCTTGCGTGCCATGGCTGAGGGGCAGGCGGCGCCCGTTGTGGGGCGCCGCCGCAGGGATCAGATGCCGGCCTTGACGATGGCGTCGGCGAGGATCGGCACGGTGGTCTTGTTCAGGCCCGCGATGTTCAGGCGCGAATCGCCGACCATGTAGATGCCGAAATCGCGGCGCAGGGTTTCCACCTGTTCCGGCGTTGCGCCGAGACGTGAGAACATACCCCGGTGTTGCGCGATAAAATTGAAGCGATCGGAGTTGGTCAGGCGTTTCAGCTCATCCGCGAGTTGCTGGCGCAGGCCGAGCATCGAGCTACGAACCTCTTCGAGTTCTGCGGCCCAGTCGGCGCGCAGTTCGGGATCGTTCAGCACCATGGTGACAAGCCGCGCCCCGTGGTCCGGCGGGAAGCTGTAATTCTGCCGGTTGAGGTAGTTCAGCGTGCCCTGGTTGAGCTTGGTGCGCGCGGCGTCCTTGGACACGGCCATCAGCAGGCCGGTGCGCTCGCGATAAATGCCGAAGTTCTTGGAGCAAGAGGCCGCGATGATCACTTCGGGCATCGCCGCGCAGACCATGCGGGTGCCCATCGCGTCTTCTTCGAGGCCGTCGCCAAAGCCCTGATAGGCGATGTCGATCATCGGCACCGCTTCTTTTTCCAACAGCAGTTGGATGATGGCCTTCCACTGCGCCTGCGTCAGGTTGGCGCCGGTCGGGTTGTGGCAGCATCCGTGCAGCAGCACCACGTCGCCGGGGGCGACTGCGGTCAGGTCGGCGATCATGTGGGTGAAATCCACCGCCCGGGTTTCGCTGTCGAAATAGCGGTATTCGGTGAAGGGCAGCTTCATGTGCTTGAGGATCGACAGGTGGTTCGGCCAGGTCGGATCGGACACCCAGATCTTGGCCTTGGGGTTCGCCTGAAGCACGAGATCAAAGCCCTGACGCACCGCGCCGGTGCCGCCGGGGGTGGCCGCCGCCGCGATATTGCCGCGCGGCACCGCATCGCCAAGCACGAGGCTGGACAGCGCATCGGCAAAGCCGGGATCGCCCGCAAGGCCGGTGTAGCTCTTGGTGGTCTCGGCCTCCCAGAGCTTTTTCTCGGCGGCCTTGATCGCGCGCATGATCGGGGTGTTGCCGCTGGCATCCTTGTAGACGCCGACGCCAAGGTCGATCTTGGTGTCGCGCGGGTCTTCGCGATACTGTTGCATCAGCGCCAAGATCTTGTCGGCGGGCTGTTCCTTGAGATTTTCGAACATCAGGCGTCTCCGGTAGCGACGGGAAGGGTGGGGAACTGCCCCCATTCGCTCCAGGACCCGTCATAGAGGGAATGGTCGTCCTTGCCGATCCGCGTCAGGGCAAGGTTGAGGATCGCGGCGGTGACGCCGGACCCACAGGAGGTGATTGCGGGCTTTTTCAGATCGACGCCGGCGGCCTCGAAGGTGGCGCGCAGATCGGCGGGGGCCTTCATGGTGCCATCGGCGTTGAGAACGGAGCCGAAAGGCACGTTCCTTGCGCCGGGGATATGGCCAGAGCGCAGACCGGGGCGCGGCTCGGCCACCTCGCCACGAAACCGCTCGGGGGCGCGGGCGTCGATGATTTCGGTGTCTTTCAGCTTCGAGGCGGCTGAAACCTGCGTCACGTCGCGCACCATCTGGTTCTGGCGGCGCACGGTCATGTGGCGGTCACGGATCACCGGGGGCATGTCTTCGATGTCACGCCCTTCGGCCTGCCATTTGGCCAGACCGCCGTCGAGCACGGCGATATCGTCGTGTCCCATCAGCTTGAACAACCACCAGACGCGGGCGGCGCTGAACAGACCGTAGCTGTCGTAGACCACGATCTGATGGCCGTCGCCGACCCCAAGCGCCCGCATCCGCGACATGAATTTTTCCACCGGGGGCACCATATGCGGCAGCTCCGAGCGGGCATCGCTGACGTCGTCGATATCAAAGAAGCGTGCACCGGGGATATGAGCGGCGTCATATTCCTTGCGCGGATCGCGCCCCGAGCCGGGCATGTGCCAAGTGGCATCGAGGAGGCGCAGATCGGGATCTTTCAGATGCGCGGCCAGCCAGTCCGTCGAGACCAGCGTCCTTGGGTCGTCTTGCATCGTCAAAGGCCCTCCCGTGGCAGGTTGCGCGGTGTTTTCCTAAGCGTTGGGGGGCTTGGGTGCAAGGGGAGGGGTGGGGATGGGGCTGCACACCACGAAGTTTTAGCTGGTCTATGAGTATAGTTTAGATATCAGTAATCGTACGCACAACCTTCCCGTCACTTATGGAAAGCATAGTTCTTATTGCCATTCGAACCTTCGGACTTGAGAGGCGGTAGGCATCATCAGTCGGTAGTCGCTTTAAGAGCGCATTTTCGTCTTTGGCAAGTTTTGATAGCTCTCCCGATACGTTGAGCGTCACTCCATTTGTGGAGTTCGGGAAAAGCTCTCGAATTTTTTCTTCTATGTCTTTATAAGTGAAGCGGTCAGCGTCTATCGTGCCGCATGCGTAGATGCATTGGTTCCGACGCGCTGCTTTGGTGTCACGTGAATTCATCCTGTTCGAGACCATTGTGCAAAAAGCTCGAATAGAGTTTTTCGCCCATTTTCGAACTGCGCGATCAAGCACTCTCTGGTCAATTTTCCCAGAGTTTTTTTCTGCTTCCTTCGCAACTTTCAATCCGAGTTCTTGCAATTCAAGGGCAATCCGATCTGTTATGCTGAGCATGCGTTCGTAAAAATTATCGCTATTCCCTAAAATTTCATAACCGAGGATATCTTCAAGGCCAATCCGCATCAGTAGTCTAGCTGTCACATCCCGGCAGGTAATATGGCTGTTTCTTGAACAGCTCTGGCTTGAGTTTGTGCCAGTCCTTCATCG
>NZ_JAUOQN010000180.1:0-779 GCF_030547555.1 Salipiger sp. 1_MG-2023
GGCCCCGGCGCCAGGCGACTTCTTGAACAGCCGGGCCTCTGGATCGGTCATCGAAGCGTGGGTCGCATTCGACCGCCGTTCACCACGGAAATCGACTTCGGCGTTGCGGCTGCGGCGTGTGGGGCGGGTCATCGGGTTAGGCTCGGCGATGGACTGGTCAGAGGAAGATGTGGGCGGCGCATTGGTATCTGGCGGATCGCCCGGACCGTCGTCCCCGTCGGACATCGCCTTTTCCTTCGGCTGGAAGCTCTTCATTGACGCCCAGGCCTTTACCAGGGTGCCGTCTACCGAGAAATGATCGTCCGACAGCAGCGGCGCCACCTCTCGATGGGCCAGAATGGCGGCCATGATCTTGCGGGACATGTCCGTGGTCAGCAGACGGTCACGGTTCTTCGTGAACACCGTGGGGACCCATACCGTATCATCAATGCCGAGACCCACGAACCAGCGAAACAGCAGGTTGTAATCCATCTGTTCCATGAGCTGACGCTCGGATCGGATCGAATAGAGGATCTGGAGCAAGCTGGCCCGCCTTTCGGGACATTGCTACGCAATGCCCTGTCGGTAATAGATCAGCCGTTCAGGTGCGATGGAGGGCCCCCCCTCACCGGCGTAGAGCCGATCAAAGTCGGCGTCCAGAGAACGCAGCGCATCGTTGACGATGGATCTGATCTTGCGCAGCGGGTGGCGCACAGGGATGCGCTCCTCGAGATCCACGTAGCTGAACAGCGATCCCGTCACTTGGTCCGATCCGCGCATCGCCACCTCCATCCATGCCG
>NZ_JAUOQN010000181.1:0-750 GCF_030547555.1 Salipiger sp. 1_MG-2023
GCCTCGGAGGGGCCGGTGGCGACGCCGAGAACCTCACGCTTGCCGTCCTCGTTCACAGCCACCGCTATTATCACGGCGCGGCTGATGATCCGCCCGCTCTCGCGCACTTTCACGTAGGTCGCGTCGAGCCAGAGATAGGGCCAGGCGCCTTCGAGCGGCCGGGAGAGGAATGCGTTCACCCGCTCGTCGATTTCGACACAGAGGCGACTGACTTGGCTCTTCGACATGCCGCCAGCGCCCATCGCCTTCACCAGATCGTCCACGGACCGGGTCGAGATGCCATGCACGTAGGCTTCCTGGATGACGGCCACCAAGGCCTTCTCTGCCGTCCGGCGCGGCTCGAGAAAGCTCGGGAAGTAGCTGCCCCTCCTGAGCTTCGGGATCTCCAGCGCGATCCGCCCAGCTCGCGTATCCCAGTCGCGGTCGCGGTATCCGTTGCGCTGAACCTGCCGCAGCGGCGACCGTGCACCCTTGGCCGCCCCCGTCCGGGCCTCAACCTCCGCCTCCATGATCCGTTCGGCCGCAAAGGCCAGCATCTCGCGCACAAGATCGCCATCGGCCTGCTTCTCAACCAGTTCGATCAGCGCCATTCTGTCATCGGTCATCGTCGTCTCCATTCTTGGTTCAAGGTCTTGCAACCCGAACCTTCTCGAAGATCGGCGATGGCCGCCAGCGTCACACCCGGCCGCGCGCTGCGCTACGCCGGGGGCTCCGCGCGCGGCCTCCTACACCAAGCGTTGGGACACTACC
>NZ_JAUOQN010000182.1:0-717 GCF_030547555.1 Salipiger sp. 1_MG-2023
GAACTTCCCTCAGAACCGATCTTGCCATGAAAAGGGCAGACCGCCGAGGGTTTATGTGATCATCCGGGATGGAACACATACGGTCGCAGCCATGGTCCGAAAACTGTTCGAGGACGCGTGTGCGCCGGGCGGTCGGATCTCTCAAGTCATTGTCCTGACACACAATGCACATTTCCATCACGAGATCAGTAGCTATTGGAAGGGTAAAGCCCCAGATCCAAAGCATTGGATCCTCCGAAAGCCCGCTGGAATTTCGTCGGTGACAAGTCATGGGATGAATACTCCGATCATGACAGCCTATCGTGCGCTTTGGGACGAGGTGAATGATCCAGCGACTGTCCCGGTGGCTCTATGCAATGCGATGCGGCGCATCTTGGAACACTACTTCAAGTTTATCGGCGACAGAGACTGGATGTCAGGCCTCGACAACCTTGATGGAGCGGACGCCTTTGCCTTCGGCGCACTTCGACGCTCTCTCAACGACGGGTCGCATGGCTACCTTGGCGCGGAGGAATTCTACTTTGATGCAGATGCGGGCGAACGCCTTCGCAGTGTTTTCCGTCGCGTATTTGAAGTCCACGGACAGGGTCCACATTATGAGATGATGTCCGGTGCCAGCCATCTGCTCGTGCCTGATTTATAGGTAGTGTCCCAACGCTTGGTGTAGGAGGCCGCGCGCGGAGCCCCCGGCGTAGCGCAGCGCGCGGCCGGGTGTGA
>NZ_JAUOQN010000183.1:0-709 GCF_030547555.1 Salipiger sp. 1_MG-2023
CGATGAAGGACTGGCACAAACTCAAGCCAGAGCTGTTCAAGAAACAGCCATATTACCTGCCGGGATGTGACAGCTAGCCCCTGTCTCACCGAGTATGGGCAGGATAAGGCGGGTATCCCTATCTGCTATTAGGCAGGTTTGATAGAGTTCGGCCAACTGGTCATCAGTGAATACCCCTCGTTTCTTGCTGTCAGTGTTTTCACCTTTGATGGGTAGTCGAGAAAAGGGATTCCTCTTCTCAAGATCTTGCTCTAGAAATCCATACTCAAGCACAGCGTGGAGGGATTGAATCCGCCTTCTAACAGTTGCAGTTTTGTTGCCTTTTTCGAGCATGTAGGCGATCACCTGACGCGCATCAGACCTTTGATAGGTTTCTATGTCCCTGTTACCGGCCACCACCACCAAGGCCCCTACAGCCAGCCTCACAGGCCGTTCAGAGATGCCCCTACCTGACAGACAGTCATCAGCGCATGTCAGCAGGTCCAAGGCTGATCTCTCAAGGGATTGGACCAACCTCGCCACATCCACGGGCATAACCCGATCAGCAGCCCAGACTTCATCAAGTTTGCAGGTTAACGCGTCACTGAGATTCGCTGCACGGTCTGGGTCCCTGCCAAAGTTGAAACGAACAACCGGTAGTGCCCCGAGAGGTGGTGTAAGAGCGCCGACCTTCGGAGAGGTCCAAGGCTGATCAGGTCGCCACGGCGGA